>DASTHJ010000474.1:0-7185 GCA_035718265.1 Steroidobacteraceae bacterium
TCACGCCGCCCGGCACGACGCGCACGGCGCGGATCAGCGGGTCGTAGCCTTCGGCGTCCGGCGACGGCGTGTAGACGAATGAACCGGGAGCCCCGCTCAGGGAATACGTGACATTCGCGGCGTAGTTGAACGTCAGGCCGCTCAGGGGCGGGCCGTTGATGAACGTCACGGGCGACGCGCCGCCCACGTACATCATGGCGTTGGCGGGAATCGGATCGATGATTTCGAGCGTATTGGCATCCACCACGCCCGGCCCCGAGTTGGTCACGCCGATGTCGTAGCGCACCACGGCTCCGGGAATGCGCTTTGGAGCAGAGCCCGCGGTCGGATCTGACTCCACGACCGAGGTTTTCAGCACGGTGAGCTGCGGCATGAGCGGCGCGACGACGAAGCTGCCCACGCCCAGATCGGTGACGCCTTCGACACCTTCGTTGGCGGTCACGCGGATGGTCCAGGCGCCGAACGTGGGCGACGCCGGCACGGTGTACTGGTACTGGTAGATGCAGGTCGCGGAACTGGTCGATCCGCAGCCGGCACCACTGCCCTGCGCCGTCATGGCCGCGTTGTTGACCACCGTGTTGCCGTTCGGATCGAGGATGCTGATCGTGGCGCCCGAGATGTCGAAGCTGCCGAACGGGTCGCTGATCTGCGAGCGCACGAACAGCGTGTTGCCCGGATTCCAGGTGCCCTGCTGCGTGCCGCCGTTCCAGGCCGCGGTCCAGGTCTGCACGTTGTTGACGTTGATGACGGTCGCGCTGTTGAGCTCGACGCGCGAGTACTCGCCACCGCTGTACGGCACCAGGTCCAGGGACCGCTGCTGGCTGCCCGTGGTGCGATTCTGGACTTGCAGCGTGAACGTCGACCCGGCGGGCGCGTTGATGCCGGCGGTGTTGAGCACCACCGAATACATCTGCAGCGTGCTGAAGAACTGCGAGAACGTGAAGTCCTGGGTGTCGATGGTCCCGGTGGCGGAGTTGCTCAAGGTCACGCGCACCGTGCGCGACATGGACGAGGAGCTGGTTCTCTGCATCAGCAGCTGGACGCTGAAATTCCCCGGATTCAGCGTCAGCGCCGTCTGCAGCGCCGGATTCAACGTGAACGTCGCCGTGTCACCCTCGTCGAGATCGATGGCGTTGTGGGTTCCGGTGGGCCTGGTGCGTGACAGCCGCTGCTGGTTGCTCCACAGGTAGAGCTGCTTGGTACCCGAGGAGGGAATCTGCGAGGCCGAGACGATGACGGTGGGCGCGCTCGGCGTCGCGCCCGTTCCGTTGGGATTGACGATAGTCACCGTGTTGTCGATCTGCGCGCCGGGGGCGACGCCCGCGACGGTCACGTCGAACACGACCGTGGCGGTGCCGCTGGCCGCGAGCGAGATGCCGGAAACGGTGAGCTCGCCGTTGCCTTCCGATCCGGCCGGCGCGGTCGCGAACGAGCTGCTGGCGCCTGCCGGGACGCTGACGACGCCGCCCCACGTGGTGTTCGCCGGCACGCTGTCGGTGAGCGACACGCCGGGTGCGGCGCGGCCGGCGGTTTCGCGCAGCGTGATGGTGTAGCGCAGTGTGTCGCCGGGGTTCGCGTCACCGCCGTTGAGATCGACCACGGTCTTGGTCGAGGTCGACAGGTCCGAGCCCAGCACCGTGATGTTGTCGGTGGCCGTGTTGTTGTCGGTGTCGAGGTCGAAGCTCGCCGTGCTGACCGTCACGGTGTTCGCGACCGACGGCACGGCCGGACCGCTCACGTCCACCGTGATGTTCAGCACCGGAAAGGCGGCGCCGGAATCCAGCGTCGGGGCGTGCGTGCAGGTCACGGTCTGGCCGGCGGCGCTGCACGACCAGCCCGTGCCGGTGAACGAGCTGTAGGTCAGTCCCGCGGGCAGCACGTCGGTGACGGTGACCGTGTTCTCCTCGCGCTCCATGCCCGCGAGGTTCGAGACGTTGACCGAGAACGTGCCGGTGGTGCCGGCAATGAAGTTGCCGCTGTGGCTGGTTGTGACCGCGAGATTCACGGCGGGATCGGAGGTGGCGCTGACGATCTGCGCCATCAGCAGCACCAGGTCGTCGCCCGACGAGTAGATGGTCGTGGCGCTGGTCTGGCCGGGGCTCAGCAACGCGCTGACGTCGTACTGATCGACGTCGATGCCGTAGCTCGTGACCACGCCCTGGGTGTTGATGGTGCCGTCGAACTGCTGGTTGGCCGGATTGCTGTCCGCGGGCACCAGGCCGTCGTTGAGCGCCGTGCCATTGAAGCGCAACGACTCGCTGAAGCCGTTCTGCGCGTCGGAGTTCTGCGGATCGCCCTCGAGCGTGAACACCGCGATGCGCCCGTCGATGTTGCTCGCCGGCACGCGGAAGCCATCCGGCGTCTGCGTGACCTGGCTGCCGTAGAAATAATCGAGGCCGTCGTACAGGTTGATGGCGCGCAGCCGCTCGGCGGCGCCTTCGTAGATGACGATCAGCGCCCAACCACCGACCACGGCCTGCGAGGCGCACCAGGGGTTGCCGTTGCTGACGCTCAGTCCGCCGAAGGTGTAGCTGCCGTTGCCGGAGACGAGCGCGGTCACGTCGGCGAAGCCGCCCGTGAAGTTGAAAGCCGTGCCGTTGTTGAAGGTGCGCGAGAAGGTGCGCGAGGCGCTGACGTTGCTGCCGTTGAGCGTGACGCTGGTGTCGGCCGAATTGCTCGATGCGCCCCAGTACAGGTACGCCTTGCGGATGGTGCGCGTCGCCGGGATTCCGGAGAGCATCTGCGTGCTCGTGTTGTTCAGGTTGCAGGGCTGGCCGGTGTTGGGCGAGCTGCGCAGCGAACCACCGGTGGTCACGAAGTTGATGTGGCCGGTGTCGCGCACGTAGCGCGTGATGGCCTGCGCGCCGGCCTGGTTCGCGCCGAACAGCGCGAACGCCAGCAACGCAAGAAGGCATCCGCGACTCCTGGTGACCAACCAGGAACCGCGGATGCCGCGACCCGACGGCTCTCTCATGGGATTTACTTTAGGGCGTCGCGCTGCAGCACGACGGGACTGCCTCTCATAATGCGGGCGCCCGTAAGTCCCGGATTGAGAACGAGTTCACACCGTCATCCGGTGTTTCCCCGAGGCCGGAAAATCAGGCCGGCGCGAGCGCGGCGACGTGCAGTACGGGACCGGTCGGAAGGCCGGTGGGCGAGCCGCCGGCGGGCTCCAGGCTGACCGCGAGTTGTTTGGCGCTGGCGAGCGCCGCGCGCTGCGCGGCGGTCAGCTCGCGCACCTCCGCGCCGCTCGCCGGCAGCAGGCCGAGCGACACCGGGTTGCCCTGCGCCGGCAGCACCCAGAGCTCGAGCGCCTTGCCCGCCTCGAGCGCGTGCGCGCTGCGCACGTCCACGGACAGCCGCTGGTTGTCGCCGAGCAGCTCGACGCGCCAGTAGATAGTTCCCGCCTCGCCGATCGAGGCCTGCTGGGTGGCGGCCAGCCGCGCATCCGGCGGCGTGCGCAGCGCGAAGATGCCGACGATGGCGAACAGCAGCAGCGAGGCCGCCAATGCCATCCAGCGCATGGCGGGCGCACGCGCCATGCGGCGCAGCCGCAGCCGCGCTTCGATGCCGCGCCACACCGCGGCCGGCGGCGCCACCGCCTCGAGCCGCGGTTCCAGGCCCGCGAGCCTATCTTCCCAGGCCTTCACGATCGCCCCCACCTGTGGTGACAGCAGCCAGCGCTCGAAGCGGCGGCGCGCACTGCCGCGCAGCGTGCCGAGCACGTACTCGGCGGCGAGACGGTCGACCAGCTCGCGGTTCGCGGACTTCATGCGGTCTGCCGCTCATCGGACAGGCAGGCCTTGAGGCTCATGAGCCCGCGGCGGATCCAGCTCTTGACGCTGCCGAGCGGATTGGCCGTGAGCCGCGCGATCTCGTCGTGCGAGCGACCTTCGACGAACGCCAGGTTCAGGCAGTTGCGCGTGGTTTCCGGCAGGCGGCCGATGCAGTCGTCGAACCTGCCGGGCTTGTCGAATGCGCCCGGTTCAGCGGCGTTGTCGTCCGCCACCTCGGCGAGCACGTCGTCCCCGACCAGCGTCATGCGCTCGCGGCGCATCAGGTCGATGGCGCAGTAGCGCGCGATGGTCACCATCCACGCCAGCGCACGGCCGCGCGTCACCTGGTACTGCGCGGCGCGCTCCCAGATGCGTACGTAGACTTCCTGCAGCGCCTCCTCGGCCACGCTGCGCCGTCGCAGCATGCGCAACAGCCGCGCGAACAGGATGGGCGAGGTCTTCTCGTAGAGCAGGCGGAACGAGCGCGAATCGCGCGCGGCGCAACGCTGCAGGAGCTGCGCGAGCTCGATCTCCGGCGGCAGTGCTTCGTTCCGGTCCATGGAGGTTTCCTACGTCGCGTACGCGCTTTCGGATGCAGCGGCCAGACTAGCATGGCATGGGACATATGCCGGACAATGCGCGCCCCTTCGACCCAGCCTGCCGGATTGCTGTTTGACCTCGTCGCGCGCCGCCCTCACGTTCGTCCTGCTGACGGTTTTCATCGACAGCCTCGGGTTCGGAATCATCATCCCGTCGATGCCGTCGGTGATCATGGAGCTCACCGGCGAGCCGATCTCCGCGGCCGCCGACTGGGGCGGCTACCTGATGGCGGTGTACGCACTGCTGCAGTTCTTCATGGCGCCCATCTTCGGCAACCTGAGCGACCGCATCGGGCGGCGGCCGGTGCTGCTCGCCTCGCTGGCCGCGTTCGGAGTGGATTTCCTGCTGACCGGCCTGGCGCCGAACATGAGCTGGCTGTTCATCGGCCGCGCCGTGGCGGGCGTGTTCGGTGCGTCGTACGCCGCGGCGGCGGCGTACATCGGCGACATCAGCGGCGACGAGAATCGCGCGAAGAACTTCGGGCTGATCGGCGCCGCCTGGGGCAGCGGCTTCACGCTGGGGCCGGTGATCGGCGGGTTCTTCGCCGACCATTTCGATCCGCGCGCGCCGTTCTTCGTGGCCGCGGCGCTGGCGCTGGCCAACGTGGTGTTCGGCATCTTCGCCCTGCCGGAGTCGCTGCCGCGCGAGCGGCGCCGCAGGTTCGAGTGGGTGCGCGCCAATCCGTTCGGCGCGTTCAAGAGCCTGGCCCATCTGCCCATGGTCGCGGGACTGCTGGTGGCCGTGTTCCTGTACCAGATCGCGCACGATTCGCTGCCGGCGGTGTGGATGTACTACACGCAGCTGAAGTTCGACTGGTCGCTGTCGGAGATGGGGATGTCGCTGACGTTCGTCGGCATCATGACGGTGATCGTCATGGGCGGCCTGACGGGCGTGGTGGTGCCGCAGCTCGGCGAGCGGCGCGCCATTCTCGTGGGGTTCTCGCTGATGACGCTCGGCTTTCTCGGCTACGCGCTGGCGACGCGCGGCTGGATGATCTACCTGGCCCTGGCCATCGGCTCGCTGGGCGGCATCGCCTCACCGAGCGTGCAGAGCGTGATGTCGAAGCGCGCGGGCCCGTCGGCGCAGGGCGAGCTGCAGGGCGCGGTCGCGAGCCTGAGCAGCATTGCCGCGGTGCTGTCGCCGCTGTTCATGACGCAGCTGTTCAGCCATTTCTCGGCTCCCGACGCCGGGGTGCATTTTCCCGGGGCGCCCTACCTGGTCTCGGCGGCGCTGGTGCTCCTGTGCGTGCTGATCTGCGCCCGCGCCGTGGTGGTGGTGCCAAGCCGGGAGAACGCCGACGCACCGCGCGCGTGAGCGCGCTGACGCCGACCGTAATCCCTGCCTGACACCACTTGTGAATGGCGGCCGGCCTCCGGCTGTGCATCGTTCGGCCACACTCGCGCGACGTGCTGACAGCATGGCACGCACCACCGCGATCGGCCACATGAGCGCAGTCAGTCAATTCGTCACGCTGGAACGGGATCGATCGCGGGCGATGGGCGTGCTGCACGAGGTGCTGGCCGTCCTCGGGCTGGCGTTCACGTTTCGCATCGACGGCCGGCGGATCGTCGGGCGCGACGCCACGCTCGCGCTGTTCGGCGCGCTGGCGCTCGCTGTCTGGGCTCTGCTCACGCTGTGGCGGCTGCCGGGCGAACCCATGCTGCGGCTCGACGGCCTGCCGGGCGTCACCGCCGTGGGATTGGCCGCCGCCGGCGTCGCGTGGCTGCTGGCGCGCGGCAGCCAGCCGCGACAAGCGCCGCGCCGCACGGCGTGGCTGGTCGCGGGCTATCTTCCGGCCGCGGCCGCGATTGCCTGGCTGCTGTATGCGCCGTTGCCGCGCGGCGTACTCGTGCCGGCGGCCGCGCTCGCGGCGCTGCATGCATCGCTGTACTTCTTCTTCGGCCTTCGCGCCCTCACCGGTCGGCCGCAATGGCGTGCGTTCGCGCTCTGGGCGATGAGCATCGCCGCCTGCGTAGCCATCGATCGGGCCGTGCAGGTCGACGCGGCACTCTGGCAGGTGCGCCAGTCTGCCGAGCAGATCGACGACTATGCCGAATCCGCGCGCCGCGCCGAGGAACTGATGTACGGCCAGTCCGAACGCATCGACGCGGCGCTGTCCGGCCTGCAGGCGCCGCCGGCCGACCGGGCCGGCGTGTATTTCCTCGGCTTCGCCGGCTTCGGGCGGCAGAAGCTGTTCTCCAACGAGATCGCGCTCGCGGCCCGGCGCATCGGCGAACGCTACAGTGCGGCGGCGCGGTCGCTGGTGCTGGTCAACGATCGCAGCGACTACGACAGCCACCCGCTCGCCTCGCCCTCGGCGCTGCGGCGCGCGCTGGCCGGCGTCGCGGCGCGCATGGATCGCGAGCGCGACGTGCTGTTCCTGGCGCTGTCCTCGCACGGCAAGCCCGGCGCGCGGCTGGTGGTCGACAATGGCGCGCTGCCGCTCGACTGGCTCACCGGCGACGCGCTGGCGCAGATGCTGCGCGAGGCCGGGATCCGCTGGAAGGTGGTGGTCATCTCCGCGTGCCACGCCGGCGCGTTCATCGAGCACCTGCGCGACCCGTACACGGTGGTGATCGCCGCGGCCGCGCCGGATCGCGCCTCGTTCGGCTGCCGCGATTCGCGCTCGCTCAGCTACTTCGGCGAAGCGTTCTACCGCGACGCGTTGCCCGCGGCGCCGAACCTGCACGTCGCCTTCGAGACCGCGACGCGGGCGATCGCGGCGCGCGAGCGCGAGCTGGGACACGAGCCGTCGCTGCCGCAGGCGTACTTCGGCGAGCAGGTGCATCGCAAGCTCGCCGAGCTCGAA
>DASTHJ010000475.1:0-2423 GCA_035718265.1 Steroidobacteraceae bacterium
TCCGCGGGCACGAAGCTGCCGACGTGCGCCAGCAGCACGATCAGCGCGCTCTGGCGCATGTAGGTGCTCTTGCCGCCCATGTTGGGCCCGGTCACCACCAGCATGCGCCGCGAGGCGTCGAGCACCAGGTCGTTGGGCACGAACGGCCCGTCGATGAAGTGCTCGACCACGGGATGGCGCCCGCCGCGGATCTCCAGACAGGCCTCGTCCACGAGCTTCGGCTCGACCCAGTTGAGCTGCGCGGCGCGCTCGGCGAGTGCCGCCAGGCAGTCGAGCGAGGCGAGCGCACCGGCCGTGGCCTGAAGCGCAGCCAGCCGATCGATGAGCTGGGTGAGCACCTCCTCGTACAGCTCGCGCTCGCGCGCCAGGGCCTTTTCGCGCGCGCCCAGTACCTTGTCCTCGAAGCTCTTGAGCTCCGGCGTGATGAAGCGCTCGGCGTTCTTCACGGTCTGGCGGCGGATGTAGTCCTTCGGCACGTTGTCCGCCTGCGAGCGGTTCACCTCGATGAAGAAACCCGAGACGCGGTTGTACGCCAGCCGCAGCGACGCAATGCCGGAGCGTTCGCGCTCGCGCCGCTCGAGCTCGAGCAGGAAGTCGTCGGTGTGCGTGGCGATGCGCCGCAGCTCGTCCAGTTCGGCGTCGTAGCCGGCCGCAATGACGTCGCCATCGCGCAGCACCACCGACGGCTCCTCCGCAATGGCACGGTTCAGCAGCCCGGCGACATCCGCGTGCTCGTTCACCGCCTGTGTCAGCTCGACGATCAGCGGCGCCTCGAGCCGCCGCAGCACGGCGCGCAATCCGGGCAGCACCGCGAGCGAGGCGCGCAACGCGGTGAGATCGCGCGGCCGGGCGCTGCGCAACGCCACGCGCGCCAGGATGCGTTCCACGTCGCCGATGGCGCGCAGCGGCTCGCGCAGCGCTTCGAACCGGCGCGCGTCCACGAGCAGTGCCAGCGCCTGGAAGCGCCGCCGTAATTCCTGCTGGTTGGTGAGCGGCCGGTTGAGCCAGCGCCGCAGCGCGCGTGAGCCCATGGGCGTGCTGGTGGAGTCCAGCAGCGCGAACAACGTCGCCGAATCCTGCCCCGACAGCGACGCATCGATCTCCAGGTTGCGGCGCGTCGCCGCGTCGAGCTGCAGCGCATCGCCGCGCTCTTCGACCGACAGCTGCGTGATGTGCGGCACGGCGGTCTTCTGCGTCTCGCGCACGTACTGCAGCAGCGCGCCCGCGGCGCAGATGGCCAGCGGCAGGTCGTCGGCCCCGAAGCCGCGCAGGTCGAGCGTGCCCAGCTGGTCGGTCAGCAGGCGCGAGGCGCTGGCCAGCTCGAAGTGCCATGGCGGGCGCACCCGCACCGTGCCTTCCACCAGCGCGCCGAACTCGCGCGACTGGTCCTCGGGCACGAGCAGCTCGGCCGGCTTCAGCCGCTCCAGCTCGGCCACCAGCGCGGCGTCGCCGTCCGCCTCGAGCACGGTGAAGCGCCCGGCCGCGAGATCCAGCCAGGCGAGTCCGTAAGTCACGCCTTTCTTGCCCGGGCGCCGGACCACCGCGGCCAGCAGGGTCTCGCGGCGCTGTTCCAGCAACGCATCGTCCGTGACCGTGCCCGGGGTGACGACGCGCACCACCTGCCGCTCGACCGGTCCCTTGGATTTGGCCGGGTCGCCGATCTGCTCGCAGATGGCCACCGATTCGCCCTTGCGCACCAGCCGGGCGAGGTAGGTGTCGACGCTGTGATAGGGCACGCCGGCCATCGGGATCGGCTCGCCGGCCGACTGTCCACGCGAGGTCAGCGTGATGTCGATGAGCCGCGCGGCGCGCCGCGCGTCATCGTAGAACAGCTCGTAGAAGTCCCCCATGCGGTAGAACAGCAGTGCATCCGGGTATTCGGCCTTGATGCGCAGGTACTGCTGCATCATCGGCGTGTGCTGGCTCGTCTCGGACTGGGTCGGCACGCACGGTCTCGCAGGACTGGGGGGTGGCGCATTATGCCTCGGCTGCCGGGCCGTGCCGCCGCAACATCCGGAGGTCCCCCGGCGGCCTGCCGCGTGATTACGCGGCCACGGTCGCGGGCGACTAAAATGCGCGCTCACATGGCATTGCAGATTCACATGCTCGGCGCGCTGACCGTCACGCACGACGGCGGCGCCGTGAATTTGCCCGCGTCGCGCAAGGTGCGCGCGCTGCTCGCCTACCTGGCGCTGACCCCGCGACCCGTATCCCGCCAACGCCTCTGCGAACTGCTGTGGGAGAACACCGCCGATCCGCGCGCCGAACTGCGCTGGCACCTGAGCAAGCTGCGCGCCGTGATCGGCGCGGCGCGCATCCGGCAGGACGAGGACTGCGTGCGGCTGGATCTCGCCGACTGCCAGGTCGACGCGCGCGACGTGCAACGCGCCATGCAGTCGGGACTGTCGTCGATCCCGCCGCCG
>DASTHJ010000476.1:0-14353 GCA_035718265.1 Steroidobacteraceae bacterium
AAGGACATCAATCGCATCCAGCGCATCGCGGTCAAGGAATCGCGGCTGGGAATCCCGGTGGTGTTCGCCACCGACATCATCCACGGGTACTGGACGGTGTTCCCGGTGCCGCTCGGCCTCGCCGCCACCTTCGATGCGAACGATGCGCGCACGGCCGCAAAGGTCGCCGGACTCGAAGGCTATTCGCACGGCCAGCGCTGGACGTTCGCGCCGATGGTGGATCATCCGGTCGATCCACGCTGGGGCCGCGTGGTGGAGACCTTCGGCGAGTCGCCGCGCGTGTCGAGCGACTACGCGGTGGCCACGGTGGAGGGATTCCATCATTCGCTCGCCGACCTGCCGGGCAGTCCCGCACCAAAGGACTTCGGCGTCGCGAGCTGTCTCAAGCATTATCTCGGTTACGGCGCCTCGCAGGCCGGCAAGGACTACGCATACGTCGATCTCTCCGAGCGCACGCTGCGCCAGTTCCACCTGCCGCCCTACATTGCCGGGCTCGAGGCCGGCGCGCCCTCGGTCATGCCGGCCTTCACCACCATCAACGGCGTGCCGATGTCCGCCAACAGGCACTGGCTCAAGGACGTGCTGCGCGGCGAGCTCGGTTTCGATGGCGTGATCGTCTCCGACTACGCCGCCATCACCGAGATGCGCAATCACGGCACGGCCGCCAACGACTTCGAGGCCGCCGTCCAGGCGCTCAACGATGGCTCGATGACCCTGGACATGGAGGACGGTGTCTACTACGCGCAGCTCGCCAAGGCCGTGAACGCCGGTCGCGTCAAGATCGGCGACGTCGACCGTGAAGTGCTGCGCGCACTGGCTTTCAAGCGCAAGCTGGGCCTGTTCGAGAAGCCGTACGTGCCCGAGAACCTGGAGAAACGCGTGCGGCTCTCGCCCGCGCACCGCGCCGCGGCACGCGAAATCGCCCGCAAGTCCATCGTGCTGCTCAAGAACGAAGGCGCGGTGCTGCCCATCGAGCCGCGCGGCGCGGCACGCCGCATCCTGGTCACCGGCCCGCTGGCCGACGCCGCCGCCGACATGCTCGGACCTTGGCATGCGCGCGGTGAAGCCAGGGACGCCGTCACGGTGCTTGCGGCGCTGCGCGAGCGCGCGGCGGCCGGCAAGGACGTCACCATCGGGCACTCCGAGGGCGTGGCCCTGGGCGAGCGCGGCACGGCGATGGCGGGTGACGATGCGCGTATCGCCGCGGCCGTCGCCGCGGCGCGCGACAGCGATCTCGTCATCGCCGTGGTCGGCGAGCGCGAGCGCCAGAGCGGCGAGGCCAACAATCGCGCGCACCTCGACCTACCCGGCAACCAGCAGGCGTTGATCGAAGCATTGGCGGGCACGCACAAGCCGCTGGTCGTGGTGCTGCTCACAGGCCGTGCGCTCGCGGTGCCCGCGCTGGTGGAGCACGCCGACGCGCTGCTGCACGCCTTCTTCCCGGGCACCGAGGGCGGCCATGCCATCACCGACGTGCTGTTCGGCGACTACAACCCCGGCGGCAAGCAGCCGGTCACCTGGCCGCGCGACGTCGGGCAGCTGCCGATTCATTTCTATGATCCGCCGAACGGCCGGCCCAACATCCCCGAGCGCGGCGACTACAAGGCGCACTGGCTCGACGAACCCGACGCGCCGCTGTTCGAGTTCGGCTTCGGGCTGTCGTACAGCAAATTCCGGCTCAGCGACTTCTCGGTGCCGGCACGTCTCGGCCGGCAGGACACGGTCACGGTGCGCGCACGCCTGACCAACGAGTCCGACCGCGCCGGCGACGAAGTGCCGCAGCTCTACTGGCGGCCGCGGGTCGCGAGCACCGTGAACGGCAAGCGCCTCGCCGCGTACCAGCGCGTGCACCTGGGTCCGCGCGAATCGCGCATCGTCGAGTTCACGCTGCCCGCCGGCACTTTCGCCGTGCTGGATCCCGACGACCATTGGCGACTCGAGCCCGGCCTCATCGAGCTGTCGCTCGGCACGAGCTCGCGCGGCGGACTCGCCGGCACCATCGAGCTCGTGGACGCGGACCGCGCCGCAGCACGACCCGTCGCAAACCGCTGACCCCTAACAACCTTGCGGCGCGTCGTCCGACGATGCCGTACGCACGCGGGCATGCAGTCCTACATTGCGCGCGCGTAACGAGCGAGATTCCCGCGCACGACGGTGCAAGAATCCCTTTCCAAGGAAACCGTGTGCCAGCGCGCGCCGTGACGCGCGGCCACAACACGAGAGGGATTTCCATGATACATCTTCCGCGTTCGCTCTCCAGGACGGTACTAGCTACCGCGATCGCCGCCGCGCTGTCACCCGCCATCGTCTGGGCGCAGTCCGCCGACGCGACCTTGCGCGGCAGGGCACCGGCGGACACCGACGTCACCGCACGCAACGTGGCCACCGGTTTCACGCGCCGCGCGCACACCGCGCAGGATGGCAGCTACACCATCGCCGGATTGCCGCCCGGCACCTACCGCGTCGACGCGGGACCCGGCACCGAGCAGACCGTGACCTTGAGCGTCGCCACCACCGCCACGCTGAACCTGGGTGAAGGTGCGGTCGCGGAAGTCGCGCCGCCGACCACCGAGGCGACGCAGGAGATCGTGGTCACCGGCCGGCGGCTCGCGGAGGTCAAGACCTCCGAGGTCGCCAATGTCGTCTCGCAGCACCAGATCGAGACCGTGCCGCAGATGACGCGCAACTTCCTGGAATTCGCGGACACGGTGCCCGGCGTGCAGTTCCAGGTGGACTCCAAGGGCCGCACGCTGATCAACGCCGGCGCGCAGAACCGCAACGGCATCAACGTGTACATCGACGGCGTCGGCCAGAAGGGCTACGTGCGCTCGGGCCTCAGCGGCCAGACCGGCGACACGCAGGGCAATCCCTTCCCGCAGCTCGCCATCGGCGAATACAAGGTCATCACGTCCAACTACAAGGCCGAGTACGACCAGCTGTCGAGCGCCGCGATCACGGCCATCACGCGCTCCGGCACCAATGAATTCCAGGGCGAGGCCTTCGGCACGTACACGGCCGACAACTGGCGCGCCCGCACGCCGGCCGAGCTCGACACCGGCATCAAGACGCCGTCCGAATCGAAGGAATACGGCGTCTCGTTCGGCGGGCCCATCATCCAGGACCGCCTGCACTTCTTCCTGACCTACGAGGCCAAGCGCTACCAGACGCCGGTCACCGTCACGCTCGATCACAGCCCGCCCCCGGAGGTCGTGGCGAACCTGCCGGCCGACGCGGTCGCGCAGCTCGGCCCGGCCTCCATCGTGTTCGACGAGGACCTGTACTTCGCCAAGCTCGACTGGGAACCCACCGACTTCGACCGCTTCGATTTCACGGCCAAGCTGCGCCGCGAGGACAGCCAGGGCGACCAGGCCGGCACGGGCGTCGCGCAGTCCGCCACCATCAACACGAGCAACAACGAGGACCGCTACGAGCTGTTCTGGAAGCACAACGGCGACGGCTGGCTGAACGAAGTCCAGCTCGGCTACGAGAAGGCGCCCTATCTGCCGCACCTGCGCTCGACCGACCAGAACGGCGCGGTGTACACGTTCATCGACAACAACGCCAACGACCAGAACATCCTGATCGCCAACGGCGCCGACCCGCGCGCCTCGCAGAACAAGACGCAGAAGGGCTGGTCGGTGGCCGACATCATCACGTTCACGGACGTCGGCTGGTTCACCGGCAATCACACGATCAAGGCCGGCGTGAAGTACAAGGACCTGGACCTGATCGCCACCGACTCGATCCCCGGCCGCCCGGTGTTCTACTTCGACGTGTCCGCGGCCGGCCTGGCCACCGTACCGTGGAAGACCGTGTTCGCCCTGCCGCTGGAAGGATTCGACTCCACGGTCGTCACCAACGACCGGCAGTTCGGCATCTTCGCGCAGGACGACTGGGAGGTGAACGACCACCTGACGCTGAATCTCGGCCTGCGCTGGGACATCGAGTGGGTGGACTCGTACCTGGACTTCGTGACGCCGCAGTTCCTGCTCGACTCACTGAACACCGAGATCGCGCCCGGCCTCACGTATCGCGAGTCGCTCGGCCTGTCTTCCGATCCGGACACGGCGCTCGACATCAACGACTACATCAGCACCGGCGACAACCGCGACCCCTACAAGGGCGCGATCCAGCCGCGTCTTGGCTTTTCGTACGACATCGGCGCCGACCAGCGCCACGTGATCTTCGGCGGCGCGGGCCGCGCCTACGACCGCAACCTGTACGACTACCTGCAGCTCGAGCAGACCAAGTTCACGCTGGCGAGCACCGAGCTGCGCTTCAACACGCCCGACCATCCCTGCACGCCCAGCGCCTCGTGCATCGCCTGGGATCCGGCCTTCGCGACCGATCCCAACGCCCTGCCGGCGCTGCTCAACGGCCAGGCCGGCGAGGTGAACCTGATCAACAACGACATCAGGACGCCGTATTCCGACCAGTTCACTCTCGGCATGCGCAACCGCCTCGGCGACTGGAACACCACCGCCGCGGTGACGCGCGTGCTCAGCAAGGACGGCTTCGTGTTCACGCTCGGCAACCGCTATCCGAACGGCGACTTCTGGCAGAACCGCTCGCAGCCCTGGGGCAATTCGCCGCCGGGACTCGCCGGCAGCCTGCTGGTGGGCGACAGCGGCATCGAGACGCGCAGCACGCAGGTGCTGCTGTCGGCCGAGAAGCCCTACGACGAGGAGTCGCGCTGGAGCGCGACGTTCTCCTACACGTACACGCATGCCCGCAACAACCGCGACATCAACGAGCACTACGCCCTCGACCAGGTGTCGATCAAGGAGTACCCGTTCATCCTGTCGAACGCCGCACCCAAGCATCGCGTCGTGGCCACCGGATCGTACGGTGCGCCGTGGGGACTGATGCTTGCCGCCAAGCTCACCTGGTCCACGCCCACTCCGCACGCCGCGATCTCCTGCCTGAACGAGCCCGCCGTCTTCGAGAACGGTGCGCCGTGCACGGCCTTCAGCTACGCGGCCGACAGCAGCGACGGCTACAAGGCACTCGACCTGCAGATCACCAAGGATTTCACCGTCAGCGACCTGGCCTCCTTCTACCTGCGATTCGACATCCTGAACGTCACGAACGAGCACAACCTGGTCGACTACATCGACGATCGGGGCGAGGACGGCCTGATCACCGGCGGTCGCCTGAATCCCATCGGCAACATCACGGGATTTCCGCGCACCGTACGCGGCTCCTTCGGGATCCGCTTCTGAGGAGGGCCCGCGCCGACATTGTTAGCGCGGGCATTTCGCGCGGCCGGATGCCACAATCGCCGGCGTGAGCAACGAGGCACGGCTCAGGAAGATCGTGATCGTCGGCGGCGGTACCGCGGGTTGGATGGCCGCGGCGGCGCTGGCGCGCACCACGGAGGCCATTGCCGCGGAATTGGCCGTCGAGCTGGTCGAGTCCGAGGAGATCGGCACCGTGGGCGTGGGCGAGGCCACCGTGCCGCACTTGCGTGCCTTCAACGAGACGCTGCGCATCGACGAGGCGGAGTTCGTGCGCGCGGTGCGCGGCACCTTCAAGCTCGGCATCCAGTTCGTCGACTGGCTGCGCCCGGGCGAGCACTACATCCACGGCTTCGGCACCATCGGCCACGAGTACCGCGGCCTGCCCTTCCACCAGTACTGGATCCGGCTGCACCTCGCCGGCCAGGCGCGTGACCTCGGCGAATATTCCCTGAACACCGCCGCCGCGCCGCTCGGCAAGTTCATCTCCGGCGCCACCGACGTGCCGCGCGAATCGCCGCTCGCGCAGGTGGCGTACGCGTATCACTTCGACGCCGGGCTGTACGCGCAGTACCTGCGGCGCTACGCCGAGGCACGCGGCGTGCGACGCATCGAAGGCGAAGTGGTGGACGTCACGCTGCGCGGCACGGACGGCTTCATCGAATCCGTCACGCTCAAGTCCGGCGCGCGCATCGCCGGCGACCTGTTCATCGACTGCTCGGGCTTTCGCGGCCTGCTGATCGAGCAGGCGCTGAAAACCGGCTACGAGGACTGGACGCACTGGCTGCCCTGCGACCGCGCCGTGGCCGTGCCGAGCGAGAAGACCTCCGCGGCCGCGCCCTGCACGCGCTCCACGGCGCGCGCCGCAGGCTGGCAGTGGCGCATTCCGCTGCAGCATCGCACCGGCAACGGCTACGTGTACGCCAGCGCGCAGCTCGGCGACGACGCGGCGGCCGCGACGCTGCTCGCCAATCTCGACGGCCGCGCGCTCGCCGAGCCGCGCGTGCTGCGCTTCACGACCGGCAGGCGCCGCAAGATGTGGAACCGCAACTGCGTGGCGCTGGGCCTCGCCAGCGGCTTCCTCGAGCCGCTCGAATCCACCAGCATCTACCTGGTGCAGTCCGGCATCGCGCGGCTCATCGAGATGCTGCCCGACCGCCGCATGAGCGCGGTCCTGCAGGCGCGCTACAACGCCGAAGCCGCGTTCGAGCTGGAACGCATCCGCGACTTCCTGGTGCTGCACTATCACGCCACCGAACGCCGCGACAGCGAGTTCTGGAAGTATTGCGCCGGCATGTCCATCCCGCCGGAGCTCGACGAGAAGATCCGCCTGTTCCGCGACAGCGGGCGCTTCTACCGGCACGCGGACGAATTCTTCGCGCTCACCAGCTGGGTGCAGGTCATGGTCGGCCAGGGCATCGTGCCCACCGGCTATCACCCGCTGGTGGATGCCGTGCCCGCCCGGGAGCTGGCGCAGCTCGGCGAGAGCGTGCGCGGCGTGATCGCCGCCTGCGTCGCCGCCATGCCCGCGCACGAGCAGTTCGTCGCGCGCTGCTGCCGCGCGCCGGAGGCGGCGTGAGTCCGCCGATCGACGAGCAGCGTCGCTGGATCTGCGGCGCGGGACTGGCGACCGCGACCACGCTGCTGACCTCCTGCGGCACGGTGTCGCAGTCCATCGATCCGGTGGTGGTGCGCGCGCGCACCGTCGTGCCGGTCAAGACGCTCGACCCGCTGCTCGAGGACGTGGAGAAGCGCACGTTCAATTTCTTCTGGGACACCGCGGAGCCCGAGACCGGCCTCGTGCCCGACCGCTGGCCGCGCCCGCCGTTCTGCAGCATCGCCGCGGTGGGCTTCGCGCTCAACGCCTACGCGATCGGCGTGGATCGCGGCTACGTGTCGCGCTCCCAGGCGGCGGCGCGCGTGCTGACCACGCTGCGCTTCCTGCTCGATGCGCAGCAAGGCACCTCGCCCGACGAGGCGTCGGGCTACCAGGGTTTCTTCTATCACTTCGTCAACTTCACGACCGGCAGGCGCTACGGCAACTCGGAGCTGTCCACCGTGGACACCGCGCTGCTGATGGCGGGCGTGCTGTTCGTCGGCGGTTACTTCGACCAGCAGACCGAAGAGGAGCAGCAGATCCGCGAAGTCGCCGACAAGCTGTACCGGCGCGTGAACTGGCCCTGGGCCATCGAGCTCTCGCCCGACATCCGCATGTCGTGGAGTCCGGAGCTGGAGTTCGGCGGCCACGACTGGCGCGGCTACAACGAGGCCATGCTGGTGTTCATCCTGGCGCTCGGCAGCCCGACCTTCCCGGCCGCGCGCACCACCTGGATCGGCTGGACCTCGGAGTACTACCGCGCCTGGGGCACGCTCGAAGGTCAGACGCACCTCACCTTCGGACCGATGTTCGGCCACCAGTACACGCACGTGTGGATCGACCTGCGCGGCATCAAGGACGAATTCATGTGGCCGCAGGGCTTCGACTACTTCGAGAACAGCCGGCGCGCCGTGCTCGCGCAACGCGCCTACGCGATCCGCAATCCGCTGGACTGGCGCGGCTACGGACCCAACATCTGGGGACTCACCGCCTGCGACGGCCCGGGCAACTACGAGCTCGTCTACCAGGGCCAGAAGCGCAAGTTCTACTCGTACGCGGCGCGCGGTGTCGGGCTGTACGAGACGCGCGACGACGGCACCATCGCACCCACCGCGGCACTCGGCTCGCTGCCGTTCGCGCCCGAGGTGGTGTTGCCGGCGGCGCAGGCCATGTACCGGCAGTACGGCCGCTACCTGTACGGCAAGTACGGATTCCTCGACGCGTTCAATCCGAGCTTCGACTACGACGTGCCGCTGCGGCACGGCCGTCGCATCCGCGGCGTGGGCTGGTTCGACACCGAATACCTCGGCATCGACCAGGGACCGATCATCTCGATGATCGAGAACTACCGCAGCGAGCTGATCTGGACCGTGATGAAGCGCAGCGCATACGTGCGCGAAGGACTGCGGCGCGCCGGATTCGAAGGCGGCTGGCTGCGCAACGAGTGATCGCGCTCAGCCCGCGCGCCGCTGCAGGCGCGGCGTGCGCAGCGACTCGAGCGTGTTCACGAAGCTCGTGTGCCAGGCGGAGATGGAATTGCGGCGCAGGACGTCGATCATGGCCTGGTGCCGGTCGCGGCGCTCGGCCAGCGGCATGTTGAAGGCCTGCTGGATGGCGTGCGCCATGCCGCGCGTGTCGTACGGATTGACCATGACGGCCGTGCTCAGCTCGCGCGCGGCACCGGCCAGCGTCGAGAGGATCAGCACGCCCGGGTCCGCCGGGTCCTGCGCGGCGACGAATTCCTTGGCGACCAGGTTCATGCCGTCGCGCACCGGCGTGACGATGCCCACCAGGGCCGACCGCATGAAGCCCATCAGCACGTCGTGCGGGAAGTTGCGGTTCAGGTAGCGGATCGGCGTCCAGTCCGTCTCGGCGAAGCGCCCATTGGTGCGACCCGTGGTCTGCTCCAGGTCGCGGCGGATCTCCGCGTAGGCGCGCACGTCGGCGCGCGACAACGGCGCGATCTGCAGGAAGGTCACGCGATTCTGGTTCTCGGGGTGCGTCTCCAGGAAGCGCTCGTAGGCCTTGAAGCGTTCGACCAGCCCCTTGCTGTAGTCGAGGCGATCCACGCCGATCATGAGCTTGCGGCCCAGCAAGCCCGCGACCATGCGCTTGACCGCATCGGTGGCCTGCGACTCCATGGCCTCGCGTTGCACGGCGTCCACGTCCACGCCGATCGGGAAGACGCGCGTGATCACGCGCCGACCGCCCACGGTGACCGCCTCCTCCCCGGTGAGCGCCTGCGGACCCCAGACGTACGCCACCGCGCCACGGAATGCGTCGCGATCGGTCTCGGTCTGGAAGCCGAGCACGTCGTAGGCCAGCATGGCCTGCAACAGCTCGCCGTACACCGGCAGCACGCGCAGCACCTCGATGTTCGGGAACGGGATGTGCAGGAACAGCCCCATCGGCTGGTTCGCGCCGCCCTCGCGCAGCTTCTGCGCCAGCGGGAACAGGTGATAGTCGTGCACCCAGATCAGGTCTTCGGGCTCGAGCAGCGCCTGCAAATGCCGCGCGTAGCGCGCGTTCATGCGCTGGTAGGCCTCGTACTGCGCGTCGTCGTAGCGGAAGCCGTCGACGAAGTAATGAAACAGCGGCCACAACGTGCCGTTGCAGAAGCCGAGATAGAAGTCGCGGTACTCGCCCTGGTCGAGATCGATGGAGGCGAACGTGATGCCGTCGCGGCGCACGACCGAGGGCTCTTCGCCTGCGGTCTCGACGGTCTCGCCATCCCAGCCGAACCACAGGCCGCGGCGCGCCTGCATGGCGGCCAGCAATCCCACCGCGAGCCCGCCGGGCGCGAGGCCCCGCTTGGGCACGGACAATCGATTCGAAACGGCGACCAGACGACTCATACGATCTCCTCCCAGCTGCGCGACAGGCGGAGCGCACTGCCGATGACTCCGACCATGCTGTAGGTCTGCGGAAAATTGCCCCACAGCTCGCCGGTCGCGGGCTGAATGTCTTCGGAAAGCAGGCCGAGCGGATTGCGGCGCGCCAGCAGGCGCGTGAAGCGCTCGCGCGCCTCTTCGACGCGCCCGGCCGCGGCCAGCGCGTTCACGTACCAGAAGGCGCAGATCGTGAACGCATTCTCGGGATGGCCGAAATCGTCGGCGTGCCGGTAGCGGAACAACAGGTCGCCGACGCGCAGCTCCTCCTCGATGCGCTCCAGCGTCTTGAGGAAACGCGGATCGCTGGCCGGCAGCAGCCCGAGCTCGGGCAGCAGCAGCGCCGTGGCGTCCAGGTCGCGGTTGCCGAACGCCGAGGTGAACGCCTGCCGCTCCTCGTTCCAGGCGCCGCTCAGGATCTCCTGCCGCATGTAGCTGGCGCGCGCGCTCCAGTCGCGCGCCGCGATCGAATCGCCGACGCGGCGCGCGATGCGCCCGAGCCGGTCGCAGCCGGCCCAGGAGATCGCCGCCGAGAACGTGTGCCGCTGCAGCTTGCCGCGAAACTCCCATGGCCCGGCGTCCGGCTCCTCGAAGGTCGCGACCGCCCGCTTGCCGAGCCGGTACAGGCGCTCGAGCAGTGTCTGGTCGCCGCTGCGCACCAGCCGCTCGTCGAAGAACAGCTGCGTGGCGGCGAGGATCACCGAGCCGTAGACGTCGTGCTGCACCTGCTCGGCGGCCAGATTGCCGAAGCGCACCGGGCCCATGCCGCGATAGCCGGTCAGCCCCTGGGCGATCTTCTCCTCGGCGCGCGGATCGCCGGTGATGCCGTACAGCGGCTGCAGCGTGTCGGCGGTCGACGAGGCGATGATGTGGTCGATGTAATGTAGATAGGCCTCCATGGTGCGCGTCGCGCCCAGGCGGTTCAGCGTCTGGATCACGAAGTACGCATCGCGCAGCCAGCAGTAACGGTAGTCCCAGTTGCGCGAGCTGTGCGCCGCCTCGGGGATGGAAGTCGTCAACGCGGCGAGCACGGCGCCGGTGTCCTCGTAGGTGCACAGCTTGAGCGTGATCGCGGCGCGGATCACCGCGTCCTGCCACTCGGCCGGCACGGCCAGCGTGCGCACCCATTCCTGCCAGTAGTTGAGCGTCGAGCCGAGGAATTCACGCGACAGCGCCTCGGGCGACTCCTGCAGGGTCTCGTCGGGCCCGAGGATGAAGTGCAGCGGCCGCTCCAGTACCACCGGCCGGTGCTCGAGCAGCGCGGCCAGCGACGCGTCCGTGGTGACGCGATAGTGCAGGCCCTCGGCCGTGAAGCGGATGTGATGGCTGCCCGTGATGCCGGGCTCGCAGCGCGCGCCGAAGCCCGCCGTGGGCTTGAGCCGCAGCCGCAGCGTCGGCCGGCCGGCGATGGGTTCCACCTGGCGCACGAACATCATCGGCCGGAACACGCGGCCACGCGTGCGGAAGCGCGGCGAGAAATCCACGATGCGCATGACGCCGCCGCGCGCGTCGTACATGCGGGTCTCGAGGATCGCGGAATTGCGCAGGTAGACCTGTTCGGTGCGCGTCAGGTCGACCATGTCGATGGCGAACACGCCCTTCTCCGCGTCGCCGCCTTCCTGCATGAGCAGCGAGGAGAACACCGGATCGCCGTCCGGCCGCGGCAGGCAGGCCCACACCATGCGAGCCTGCTCGTCGACCAGGGCCGCGACCTGGCAATTGCCGATCACGCCGTAATTCACGCGGATTCCGTCCCCGTGACGCGCTCCGCGAGCTGCTCGAGCCAGCGGTGCACGGCCTTCGGGCCCGGCAGCCACCACTCCGATTTCACGCGCGGACCCACGGCGATCGCCAGCCCGTCGAAGCGGCGCACGGCGGCGAAGCCGCCATAGTCGGTCTGGTCGTCGCCGATGAATATCGGCGTGCGCCCGGCGAACGGCGGCTCACCCATGAAGGCGCTGACGGCGCTGTCCTTGGTGTGCACGGCCGGCTTCACCTCGATGACGGCGTGTCCTTCGAGCATGGTGAATTCCGGCACCAGCGGTGCGGCCAGCAGCGCCACTTCGGCGCGCAGCTGGTGTTCCAGATCCCGCGCGCCCTGGAAATGCAGCGCCAGCCCCGCGCCCTTGTCCTCGAGCATGAGTCCGGGATGGCGCGCGACCATCTCGCGCAGGCCGGCACGCACGCCCGCGAGCTGCTCCGTGACCACGTCGGCGACGTGCAGCTCGCCGCGCGCGTCGCGCCGCTCACAACCGTGCAGGCCCGCCGCGGGCAGCGCCAGCGCGCCGAACAGCCGGTCGAGATCGGCGATGGTGCGGCCGCTGACCAGCGCCAGCGCGCCGCCGGAGGCGTCGCGCAGCCGGCGCAGGAGAGTCAGCAACGTGGGCTCCACCACCACGGCCTGCGGCGTGTCCGCGAGCTCCAGCAGCGTTCCGTCGACGTCGAGAAACAGGCACCAGGGATTGTCAGGCAGGGGCACGGCGTGCACCGCTGCAGTCTCGTGGGCGGCGAGTTGCATCATCGCGGGAGTATAAAAAGTGCGACCATCCCTAACCTCACGATCTTTGTTAGTTCAGGCAGAGATTTTTTCTACAAGTCGGGCCGGCCCGCGAATTTTGTCGGAAAGCACCTACGCAAGTCGACGTACGGCCTCAATCGAACGGATGGCGCAGCACGATGGTCTGGTCGCGGTCCGGGCCGGTCGAAATGATGTCGATCGGCACCCCGGCCAGCTCCTGCAGGCGCTCCAGGTACTTGCGCGCATTCGCCGGCAGCGATCCATACGAGGTCACGCCGATCGTGGATTCCTTCCAGCCCGGCATTTCCTCGTACACCGGTTCGACCTCGGCGAAAGCGTCCGCGAACAACGGCGGTTCGCGCGACACGCTCTCCCGGCCGCTGTCCTGCGTGCGGTACCCGACGCAGATGCGCACCGAATCCAGGCCGTCGAGCACGTCGAGCTTGGTCAGGCACAGGCCGGACACGCTCGAGTGGATGATCGAGCGGCGCAGCGCCACCGAGTCGAACCAGCCGCAGCGGCGCTTGCGGCCGGTGACCGCGCCGAATTCGTGCCCGACCCGTGACAGGTGCTCGCCGTATTCGTCGAACAGCTCGGTCGGGAACGGACCCGCGCCGACGCGCGTGGTGTACGCCTTCACGATGCCGAGCACGTAGTCGAAGGAACACGGCCCGAGCCCGGAGCCGGTGGCCGCGAAGCCACCTGTGGTATTGCTCGAAGTGACGTACGGATAGGTGCCGTGGTCCACGTCGAGCATCGCGCCCTGCGCGCCCTCGAACATCACGTCGGCGCGTTTCGCGCGCAGCTCGGCCAGCGTCTGCGTGACGTCGCTCAACAGTGGCCGCACGCGATCGGCGTACGCGAGCTGCTCGTCGAGCGTCTTCTGGAAGTCGACGGCGGGCTGCTTGAAGTAGTGCTGCAGCGTGAAATTGTGGAAGTCGAGCGTCTCGCCGAGCTTGGCGGCGAACGACTCGCGCTGGAACAGGTCCTGCACGCGCACCGCGCGCCGCGCCACCTTGTCCTCGTACGCCGGGCCGATGCCGCGCCCCGTCGTGCCGATGGCGTTGGCGCCGCGCGCCGCCTCGCGCGCCTTGTCGAGCGCCACGTGCGACGGCAGGATCAGCGGACAGTTCGGCGAGATGCGCAGGCGCGCGAACACGTCCACGCCCTCGTCGATCAGCGTCTGCGATTCGCGGAACAGCGCCTCGAGCGACAGCACCACGCCGTTGCCGATCAGGCATTGCACGTTGCGATGCAGGATTCCCGAGGGAATCAGCGACAGCACGGTCTTCTTGCCGCCGATGACCAGCGTGTGGCCGGCGTTGTGGCCGCCCTGGAAGCGCGCCACCGCCGCGGCGCGCTCGGTGAGCAGGTCGACGACCTTGCCCTTGCCCTCGTCACCCCACTGGGTGCCGATGATGATGACGAATTTGCCCATTAGCGATTCGCGCGTGCGCGCCACTCTGAGGTACGAAAAAGGTTTTTACGATCGGCGCCCGGTGTTCAACGTCGTTGCGGCGTCGGGGTCCTGAGATAGCGGAAGAATTCGCTGTCGGGCGAAATCACCAGCACGTCGCCCTCGCGGCCGAGCGAGGTGCGATATGCCTGCAGGCTGCGATAGAACGAATAGAACTCGGGATTGCGGCTGTAGGCGGCCGCGTAGATGCCCGCCGCCGTGGACTCGCCCTCGCCGCGGATGCGCTGCGCCTCGGCGTTGGCCTTGGCGATGATCTCGGTGCGCTTGCGCTCGGCGTTGGACTTGATGATCTGCGACTCGCGGTCGCCCTCGCCGCGCTGCGTGCGCGCGATGCCCTCGAAGCCCTGCTTCATGCTCTCGTACACGCGCGCCGCGACGTCCTCCTGCAGGTCGATGCGCTGGATGCGCACGTCGATGAGCTGGATGCCGAACTTGCCGAGCTCCTCGGTGGCGCGCGCCATGAAGTCGCCGACGATCTCCTGCCGGTCCGAGGTCACGATCTGCTTGAGCGTGCGGCCGGCGACCTCGTTCTTGATGCCGTCCTGGATCTTCTGGCCGACGATCGACTCGGCGCGGCCCTCGTCGCCGCCGCTGGTCGACTGGTAGAACTGCTCGGCGTCGCTGATGCGCCACTTG
>DASTHJ010000477.1:0-2466 GCA_035718265.1 Steroidobacteraceae bacterium
TGGCGCCGATCGGCACCGAGGAGATGCCGAGCTCGGTGGCGCGGTCTTCCTCCTCCGAGAACGGCTGCGGGTCGATGACCTTGAGCGTGAGCTTGCCCTTGGACATGCCGACCAGCTCCTCGAGCAGCTCGCGCACGCGCACGCCGTGGTTCTTGACCTGCGGGAACTGGGTCGCCGTCTGGTCGGAGAAGAACAGGTACAGGTTCACCGGCTCCTTGAGGCCGGCGATGATGTGCCTGGTGCCGTCGGAAATCGTGTACAGCTTGTCCGCGGTGAGGTCGAGCTGCGCGCCGCGCAGCAACGTGTTGGCCAGCAGCATGATGCCGACGAACAGCACGCCGACGATGGCGAGGGTGCCGGCTCCCAGGTTGGATTTCTTGAACATCTCGGGCGATCCGTTATTTCGACCTGCGCGCTTCGAGCACCACGGTGCTCGCCAGCAGGAAGAAGGTGGTGAACAGCGCGAAGTACAGCACGTCGCGCAGGTCGAGCACGCCCTTGCTGATGTTCTCGAAGTGCGTCAGCAGGGACAGCGCGGTGATGCCGTCCACGAACCACTGCGGCATCACGCTGGCGCGGAACCAGTCCGTGACGGCCGGAAAGCCCGCGATCAGCAGCAGGAAGCACAGCAGCGCCGAGATCAGGAAGGCGATGAGCTGGTTGCGTGTCAGCGTCGAGGTGAACGAGCCGACGGCGAGGAACGCGGCGGCCACGAAGAAGCTGCCGATGTAGGCCGCGAGCACCGCACCGTTGTCCGGGTCGCCGAGATAGTTGACCGTGATCCACACCGGGAAGGTCAGCGCCAGTGCGATGCCGACGAACAGCCACGCGGCGATGAACTTGCCGAGCACCGCCTGCCAGAGCGTCACCGGCTGCGTCAGCAGCAGCTCGATGGTGCCGGTACGGCGTTCCTCGGCCCACAGCCGCATGGTGATGGCCGGGATCAGGAACAGGTACAGCCACGGCACGAACGTGAAGAACGGCTGCAGGTCCGCCTGGCCGCGTTCGTAGAGCCGCCCGAACGAGAACGCCAGCAGGTTGATGAAGAACAGGAAGATCACCAGCACCACGTAGGCGATGGGTGTCACGAAGTAGCTCGCGAGCTCGCGGCGCAGGATGGTACGCACGGGTTTCAAGGCGCAGGACTCCGGGTTTCGTCAGGCGGCGATGGATCGGAACACGTCTTCGAGGCGTCCGGACGGCGCACGGGTCTTGAGCTCCGCCGGCGTGCCGTCCGCCACCAGCTTGCCGCGCGCGATGATGATGGCGCGCGTGCAGACGGCATCGACCTCTTCGAGGATGTGCGTGGAGATCACGATGGTCTTCTCGCGCGCGATCTCGGCGATCAGGGTGCGCACTTCGTGCTTCTGGATGGGATCGAGGCCGTCGGTGGGCTCGTCGAGGATCAGCACCTTGGGATCGTGCACGATGGCCTGCGCGAGGCCGACGCGGCGCTTGAAGCCCTTCGACAGCGTGTCGACGCTCTGCTCGAGCACGCCGTCGAGCTGCAGGTGGCCGATCGCGTAGTCGAGACGCGTGCGCCGGTGCGTGCCTTCGAGGCCGCGCAGGTCGGCGACGAAGTCGAGGAAGCCGCGCACCGTCATCTCACCGTACGTGGGCGCGCCCTCGGGTAGATAGCCCAGGGCGCGCTTGGCCGCCAGCGGCTCGGTCGCCACGTCGTGACCGCAGATGCTGGCGCTGCCGGCCGATGGCGGGATGAAGCCCGCGATCATGCGCATCGTGGTGGTCTTGCCGGCGCCGTTCGGGCCGAGGAATCCCAGCACCTCGCCGGGTTCCACCGTGAAGCTGACGTCGTCCACGGCCAACAGGCCGGGATAGTGCTTGCTGAGATTCTGCGTCTTGATCATGGCGCCTGATAGATGCGGCGCCACGCGGATAGTTCCTGGCGCACGGGACGCGAATTTTGCGCAGGCGGACGCGAGGGCGCAAGCCGCGGGAACGCGTGGCGCCGAGCATTAAGCGCTTGTAATGCCGGAATGGTGCGGTGGCAGTCGCGGCGCCGCGCCGCCCGGCCGCTCAGTCCTGCCGGCGCGACACGATCGCGTCGATGTGATTGCGGTAGGTGCGCAGGATGCGGCGGATCTCCGAAGGCGCCGGACGCTCGGCCAGCCGCGCGATCATCTCGGCGAGCTCGTGCCATTGCCGACCCCAGCCTAACAAGCGCACCGCGTCGGCGATCACCACGTGCTCGGTCTGCGTGATCGTCGAGGGCGCCTTCTTCGGCTTGATCGTGGCCGGACGCTGCGGATCGCGGCGGACTTCGCGTCGCGCCGCAGGCGCGGCGGGTGCGCCGGCGCGCATCGCCACGCGCGGATTCGGCAGCGCCGGCATCTGGCGCGTGGTCTCGGCCGTGCGCCGCGTCTCGCCGGCGCGCGCCGGCTCGGGTTTCGCGGCGAGCACTTCGCGCCGCTCCGTCTCGGGCGTGGCGAGCGGGATGAAGCCCGC
>DASTHJ010000478.1:0-13360 GCA_035718265.1 Steroidobacteraceae bacterium
CGTCCTTGTTCCGCGCTTCGCGCGTCTCCGCTTCTGTCTTCACTTGTCTTCTCCTTCACTGCTCCTTGCGCAGCAAAGGGCGAGACAAGTGCTAGGTGATTACGCCATCATCACTTCGCGCAATAGGTGGTTCGCGGCACACTGATTGGCGGACTGGGCGCGGATACCTACCAGTACAGCGCGGGCGGTGGCAGCGATACCATCGACAATTCGTCGACGGATTCGCTGATCGATCGGCTGCAGTTTTTGAATCTGGCGTCCAATCAGATCAGCTTTTCGAGGTCAGGCAACAATCTCGTGATGACGCGTATTGGCGTCGCGACTGACAAGGTCACGGTGACCAACTGGTTTACTGCCTCTGGAAATCGCCTCGACTTTGTGAATTTCACCAATGGCGAGGTCACTGCGTCCGAGATCGACACCCTCGTGAATGGAGGTGGCGGTTCATTTGCGATGGGCGCGCCGTCATCGATGATGACAACGGGCACGGCAAAGACTGCGCCCGATGGCGTTGTGTGGCGGCCCATCAAGTCCTACGTCCTCAATGCCGAGGAGATGGATCAGATGACCTTGGGTGGGAAGTCCTGGGCGACGGAGCAGGCGCAAATGCAAGTGCGGCCAATCAAGCACCTCGCCAACGATGAGATCATCGTGGGCGTTAGGCGTCTGGTCGATGCGATGTCTTCGTTTGGTGCAAATGTCGTGACGGATTCGGAATCGAACTCAGCCAACGATGCCTTTGCACGCAATGTGCTCGAGCACCTGGCAGCGCACCAGGAGATCGTGCGCGGCAATCACGCATTTCAGAAGGGCTACACCGTACTTGCTGAGTGATGGTATGGGGCCGGGGCGTGATCTGCGCCCCGGTCCCTAGTTCGCCGTACTCGGCACTTCCACGAGTTCCGAGTACTGCTTCAATGCGCCATTCGCGGTCAGGAACCGCAGCGGCTCCGCCATGGCCTGTGACACCAGCAGCCGGTCGAATCCATCCGCGCCATCGGCGCGTTTCAATGAAGCCGCCGCGGCCGCCGGCCGTGCTCGCACCGGCAGCTCCCTGAACCCGCTCGCCGCGATGCCGCGCACCAGCTCCTGCGGATCCGCATCGAGCAGCCCGGCCTCGATCTTGAGCTCGCACTCCACGATGGACGCCGCGCTGACGTAGACCTCGTCGGCCGACTCGATCAGCTCGCGCGCCGGCTTGCCGAGCTTGCGCGAGTCCGCCAGCCACCAGAGAAAGATCTGCGTATCGAGCAGCAGGCGCATGTGAAAAGTCCGGAGTAGGGGAGGGCGCCCCTAGAACCTGGCCTCGGGCAGATCGAACTCGTCCGAGATCCGCAGCTTTCCCTTCAGCATCCCCGGCCGGCGCGGTGTGTCGTCGCGTCCGAGCGGCACGAGCCGCGCCATGGGCCGGCCGCCCTTGGCGATCAGGACTTCATTGCCGCTGGCCACGTCCTCGATGAGGCGCGACAGGTGCGTCTTGGCCTGGTGGATGTTGATCTTGCCGGGCTTCACAGTGAACTTAGTTTAGTTTAGTCTATCGGCCATGGGGAAGAGCCCGGCAGAACTTCCGGAGTACCGGCCATGAGGTGGCTGGCGATCAGCCTCGCCGTCATCGTGCTGATGCTGCAGTACCGCCTGTGGCTGTCCGGGGATGGCGTGCGCGAAGTGGCGCGGCTGTCGGAAGCCGTGGAGCGGCAGAAGGCCGAGAACCAGGAGCTCGTCGCGCGCAACCAGCAGATGGTGGCCGAGGTCGCGGACCTGAAGGCCGGCATGGCGGCCATCGAGGAACGCGCCCGCAGCGAGCTCGGCATGATCGGCCGCAACGAGACCTTCTACCAGGTGGTGCCTGCCCGGCCCCAGACCATGACCACGCCGGTCCGGCCTCCGGAGCGCACGCAAACCGCGGCTCGTTGACGGTAAGCTGCGCGCCGCATGCGCTATTTCCTGGTCATCCCGGCCGCCGGCAGCGGCCGGCGCTTCGCGTCGTCCTCACCCAAGCAGTACGCGGCGCTGGGTAGTTCGACCGTGATCGAGTACGCGCTCGCCCCGTTCGAAGCCGATCCGGATTGCGCCGGCATCGTGATTGCGCTGGCCCCGGAGGATGCCGAATGGCCGGCGATCGCGGCGCGCCGCACGCGTCTCATCGAGACGGCGGCCGGCGGCGAGCAGCGCGCGCACTCGGTGCGCAACGCGCTGCGCGCGCTCGCCACGCGCGTGCGCGACGACGACTGGATCATGGTGCACGACGCGGCACGGCCCTGCTTCGCGGCCTCCGACCTGGCGCTGCTCAAGCGCGAGCTCGCGGCGCATCCGGTGGGCGGACTCCTGGCCATTCCGCTCGCCGACACGCTGAAGCGCGCGCTGGAGCCGGGCAGTCAGGTGACGCACGTCGACGTCACGCTGGACCGCGAGGCACTGTGGCGCGCGGCCACGCCGCAGGTGTTCCGCTTCGGCGTGCTGCTGCGGGCGCTCGAGGCGGCATTGAACGCCGGTCGCGTGCCCACCGACGAGGCGCAGGCCGTCGAATGGTCGGGCCAGCGGCCGCGGCTCATCGCCGGCCGCGCGGACAACATCAAGATCACCACCGCGGATGACCTGGTGCTCGCCGGCGCCATCCTCGAGACGCGCAAGGAGTAGTCGATGCGAATCGGATCGGGCTTCGACGTGCACGCCTTCGGGCCCGGGGACTCGGTGATGCTCGGCGGCGTGCGCATTCCGCACACGCGCGGCGTGGTGGCGCACAGCGACGGCGACGTGGTGTTGCACGCGCTCTGCGACGCCATGCTCGGCGCGGCGGGCCTGGGCGACATCGGCATGCACTTCCCCGACTCCGACCCGGTGTGGAAAGGCGCCGACAGCCGGCGCTTCGTCGCGGCGGTGCTGGAGATGCTCGCGGTGCGCAAGTACCGCGTGGGCAACGTCGACATCACGCTGCTGGCGCAGGCGCCCAAGGTGTCCGCGTGGCGGCTCGAGATCCGCCGTTCGCTGGCGCAGATGCTGGGCGTCACCGAGAACCAGGTGAACATCAAGGCCACGACCACGGAAAGCCTGGGCTTCGTCGGCCGCGGCGAGGGTCTCGCGGCGCAGGCCGTCGTGCTGCTGGAAGCGGCGCCCGACAAGGCCGGATGATCCCGCCGTCGTGGCGCCGCGCGGCGCTCGAGCCACCGTTCGCCTGGGGTGCCCCGCTGTCGGGCGGCACGCTGCGCGCCGCGCCTGAAGATTTCATCGTCGAGGAGCTGGCCGGCTTCGCCGCGAGCGGCGCGGGTCCGCATGCGCTGCTGACCGTGCGCAAGCGCGGCGCCAACACCGAATGGGTGGCGCGCGAGCTGGCGCGCATCGTCGGCTGCAAGGCTTTCGAAGTGGGATTCGCCGGGCTCAAGGATCGCAACGCGCTGACCACGCAGGCCTTCACGGTGCCGCGTGGGCGGCGGGCGGCGGAGGAGTTCATCGGAGTCGCCGGCGAAGGCTTCGAGGTCCTCGCGGCGGCGGCCCACCAGCGCAAGCTGCCGCGTGGCGCGCTGGCCGGGAACCGGTTCGTGATCACGGTGCGCGACGTGCAATGCGACCCGGACGCCCTGCGCTCGCGCGTGGCGACCATCGCCGCCGGTGGCGTACCTAACTACTTCGGCCCGCAACGCTTCGGTCGCGAGGCCGGCAACCTGGTCGAGGTGCAGCGCGCGGCGCAGGCTGTCGGGTCGGGGAAGTCGCTGCGTTCGCGTGGCCGGCCCGACCAGGGGTTCATGCTGTCCGCGGCGCGCAGCCTGGTGTTCAACGCCATCCTGGCGGCGCGCGTCGAGCAGGGCAGCTGGAATCGTCTGCTCGGCGGCGACGTGGCCAATCTCGATGCGCGCGGCAGCGTGTTCCCGGTCGAGGTGGTGGACGCGGAGCTCGAACGCCGCGCTGCCGCGCAGGAGATCCACCCGACGGCACCGCTGATCGGTGCGGGCGAATCGATGGCGGGCGGCGAGGTGCGCGACCTGGAACAGCGCGTGGCCGCGCAGTTTCCCGAGGCGCTGGCAGTGATCGGCGCGGCTCGCATGAACGCCGAGCGCCGCGCGCTGCGGCTGCGGGTGCGCGACTTGCGCCATGAGTACGCCCAGGGCGTGCTGCGGCTGGAATTCACGCTCGGCGCGGGCAGCTTTGCCACCGCCGTGCTTCGCGAGATCATCGCCGGCAATTCGGGCGGAGAGTGATCATGCTGGAGACCAAGGACCACGCGGTGGGCGAGCTTGCCGAAGCGGGACGAATACGCGAACTGCGGCTCGCGCGGCCGCCGGTCAATGCGCTGGATGCAGCGCTGCTGCGGCGCATCCGCGCGGAAGTCCAGGCGGCGGCGGAGGAGGCCGCCGCGATCGTGATCACGGGTCAGCCCGGGCTGTTCTCGGCCGGGCTCGACGTGCGCGGCATTCTCAAGCTCGATCGAGAGGGCGTGAGCGAAGTATTCGTCGAGTTGTGGCGGGCGCAGCAGGCGATCGCGTTCTCGGCGGTACCGGTGATCTTCGGGCTCACGGGGCACTCGCCGGCGGGCGGCACGGTGCTGGCAATCCACGGCGATTATCGCGTCATGGCGCAGGGCGACTTCCGCCTCGGCCTCAATGAAGTGCAGGTGGGATTGCTGCCGGGGCCGCCGATCCACGGCGCGTTCCGCCGGCTGGTCGGCGGGCACGCGGCGCAACTGCTGACCCGCGGCGTACTGATGGATCCGGTGACCGCGCTGCGCGTCGGACTGGTCGACGAGCTGTGCGATGCCTCGCAGGTGCAGGCGCGCGCGCTCGAAGTGGCGCGCGAGATCTGCGCGCTGCCGCGCGACCCGATGCTGCGCACGCGTGCGCTGGTGCGGCGCGACCTCGTCGAACTGTTCGGCAACCCGGGCCACGCGACGATGAAAGAACGCGAATTCGCGGCCATGGGACTGGAGCTGTGGTTCGCGCCCGCATCCCAGGAGCGCCTGAAGAAGGTCTAGCGCAGCAGCACGTTGATGGCGCCGGTGCCGCCATCGATGCGCCGCGCCGAGGTGAACGCCAGCACGGGTGCGGTCTTGCGCAGGATCAGGTTCACCGCGTTCTTGATCACCGGGCCGCGCGGACCCGAGCCCTTGCCCTTGCCATGGATCACGCGCACGCAGCGCAGGCGGCGCGCCAGCGCTTCGGCCAGGAACATGCGCAGCGCCGTGCGCGCTTCCTCGACGCGGAGCCCGTGCAGGTCGCAGACCTCTTCGACGCGATACTCGCCGCGCTTGAGCTTGCGCATGACGCTGTCCTGCACGCCTTCGCGCCGGAAGGAAATCTCGTCGCCGGTGTCGCTGATGTCCCCCACCAACCCCTGCAGGCTTTCCACCAGCACCAGCGCGCGATCCGCCGCGGTGAAACGCGCCCGCGCCGGCGGCTTGCGCCGCGAGCCCGGCACGCGCGCACGCTGCGCGAGGGGTTTCACGCCGCGCATCGCCTCGCGAAACAGCTGCGCCTCGGGATCGGTGCGTTTGCCGCTCAAGCTACCTCCGTGTGGACGCATTGAGTATATTGCGCGCCGGTGCGAATCCTCTTATCCAACGACGATGGTTACCGCGCCCGCGGCATCATCGCGCTGCGCGGCGCGCTGCGGGGCCTCGGCGACCTGACCGTCGTGGCGCCGGATCGCAATCGCAGCGGCGCGAGCAATTCCCTGACGCTGGAAGTGCCGCTGCGCGTCGAGCAGGCCGAGCCCGACGTGTACTTCGTGCAGGGCACGCCCACCGACTGCGTGCACCTGGCGATCTCGGGACTGTTCCCGTTCGAGCCGGACATGGTGGTCTCGGGCATCAACGACGGTTCGAACCTCGGCGACGACGTGTTGTACTCGGGCACCGTCGCGGCCGCGATGGAAGGCCGCTTCCTCGGCAAGACCGCGGTCGCGATCTCGCTGAACACCGACGGCTTGCGCGGCGATGCCACGCGGCATTTCGAAACCGGGGCGCATTATGCGCGGCTCATCGTCGAGCGTCTGCAGGCCGCGCCGCTCGAGCGCGCCGTGATCTTGAACGTCAACGTGCCGAACGTACCCGTGTCGGAAGTGCGTGGCATCAAGGTCACGCGGCTCGGCAACCGGCACCGCTCCGAGGACGTGCTGCGTGCCGAGGATCCGCGCGGGCGAACGGTCTACTGGGTGGGACCTGCTGGGACGGGACAGGACGCAGGGCCTGGCACGGATTTCCACGCAATCGCCGATGGCTACGTCTCGGTTACGCCGCTCACGGTCGACCTGACCAATCACGCGCGGCTCGAGAGCGTGGGCCAGTGGCTGGCGCAGCCATGAACGAGCACCGCCTCGCCGGCATCGGCATGACCTCGGCGCGCACGCGCGACCGGCTCGTGCAGCGCCTGCAGGAGCAGGGCATCGCCAATCTCGCGGTTCTGGATCGCATCCGCAACGTGCCGCGCCACATCTTCGTCGACGAGGCGCTGGCGAGTCGCGCGTACGAGGACACCGCGCTGCCGATCGGTTTCGGGCAGACCATCTCGCAGCCGTACATCGTGGCGCGCATGACCGAGGCGCTGATCGAGGGCGGCAAGAAACTCGGCAAGGTGCTCGAGGTCGGCACGGGCTGCGGCTACCAGACCGCGGTGCTCGCGCCGTTCGTGAAGAAGATCTACTCCATCGAGCGCATCGCACCGCTCGCCAGGCGCGCCAAGACCACGCTCAAGGAACTCGGCATCCAGAACGTCATGGTCAAGCACGGCGACGGCACGCTCGGCTGGAAATCGCAGAAGCCGTTCGACGGCATCCTGGTCGCGGCGGCGCCGCTCGCGGTGCCGGAGGCGCTGTTCGCGCAGCTGGCGAATCGCGGGCGACTCATCGTGCCGGTGGGTCCCGAAGGCGCCCAGCAGCTGATCCGCTTCACGCGCAACGACGACCGGCTGGATCGCGAGGTGCTGGGCGCGGTGGCCTTCGTGCCCATGCTGGGCGGCACCGGCTGAGGACGCTGCGTCCGGGAATTCGAGTGAATTCTCGAATGCAGGTTGTTTGCCAAGTCCTTGTTTTATCTAACAACTCTTCTGCGCATTGCGGCCAGGGTTGTCAGCCCGGCGGTGTCGGGCTTGTCAGTCGGGATTTAACATGATTTGATGTCGCCGCTCGCCGACAGCGGCACCGAGGCGGTCCGCGTGAAGGCACAGGGGAGATCGGGGAAGTCACGGGAACAAGAAGAAGAAACCGACCACAAGAAGAAAAAATTCGCCAGTAATTCGAGTCTGTCAGCTTCGAACCATTGGCCTCGCTAAACAACTTTCTCCCCCTGTGCCTTCACCCGGACGGCTTCGAAGGCACCTCGGCACCCGGCAACAGGATGGCCGCCAGCACTTTCCGCTCCTCGCCCACCAGCACGTTGTAGGTCCGGCTCGCCGCGCCGATTTCCATCACCTCGAGTCCAATACGTCGCGTCGCGAATTCCGCGCGCAGGTGGGCGCGCGGAAACTTCTGGGTCGCACCGGTGGACAGCACGACGATTTCGGGCACCAGCTCGAAAAGCGCCGCCAGGTGCTCGACCGCGAGCTCCTCGACACTGCGCGGCGGCCACGACGTGAATGAAGCGGGGCCGACGATGCAGCTCGCGTGAATCTCGCGCTCGCCGACCACGATGAAATCCGCGCCGTACCGGCGGATGAGATTGCCGCTGTCCGGCCGCTGCTGAGTGAACTGCATCGGTCCGATACGATACCGGCATGCGGCGTCTCACGCTGATCCTTTCCGATCTGTATCTGCAGGAAGAGGCGCTGTCCGGCGGCGTCCCACAAGCGCAGGCGATGCCGGCGCTCGCGTGGCTGTTGCGCCACGCGCAGGGCCCGCACCGCACCGCGGACTGGCGTCGCTGGCTGCTGCAGCAGATCGGTGGCGGGCTCGCCGAGCAGCGGCTCGCGGCGCTCTGTGCCGGTGCGGCAATGAGTGGGCAGGACCCGCGGTCCGCGTGGCTGGCGACCCCGGTGGCTCTCGAAGCGCGGCTCGATCACGTGCGACTCATGGATCGCGGCCTGCTGCGGCTCGATGCCGAGGAGCGTCTGGCGTGTCGCACGGAGTTCAACCAGGTGTTCGGACCCGACTACTCGCTGCACGACTGTGGCGAGCGCGCGTTCGCGCTGCTCGGTGTGGCGCCACTCACGGCGGAAGTCGCCGATCCGGCCCGATGGCTCGGCGCGGAGATCGGCCCCGCGCTGCCGGGTGCGGACAGCTCGGCATTGCGACGCGTCTGGGCCGAGATCGAAATGTGGTTGCACGGCTCCGCGCTGAATCGTGCGCGCGAGCGTGCCGGCCGGCGCAGGATCGCGGCACTGTGGTTGTGGGGTGGGGACCGGGCGGACCGCCCGGGACCGCAAGGCGGCGGAGCGGCGGCGGAAATCCACGGCGGCGATCCGTTGATGCACGGCCTGCGCCGTCTGCAGCAGCTCGCGCCGCGCGATCCGCCCGCGGCGTTCGCGCAGCTCGAGGCGGCGCCGCACGTGATCGCGGAATTCGCGGCGCTGACCGGGCCCGCGCGCGAGAGCCTCGCGGCGCTCGAGGCGAACTGGTTCGCACCGGCGCGCGACGCGCTCGCCCGGGGTTCCTTGTCGCTGCTCGAGATCATCGCCAACGATCGTCGCTTTGCGGTCACGCCGCGCGCGCGTTGGCGATTCTGGCGCCGGCGGCGCGACTGGCTCGACAGCCTCGCGCACTCCGCCACCCGGCCGAAGGCATAATCCGCGCCCATGGAGCTGGTCATCGAACGGCGCACGGTCGCGTCCCACGGAATCCTGGACGCGCGCCTGCACCCGGTATTGCAGCGCGCGTACGCCGCGCGCGGCGTGCGTGACAGCCAGGACCTCGCGCTGACGCTGGACCGGCTGGTGCCGGTCAGCACGCTCGAGAGCATCGATGCCGCCGTGCGCCTGATCCTCGAACATCGCGAGCGGCGCATCCTGGTCGTGGGTGATTTCGACGCCGACGGCGCCACCAGCACCGCGCTGATCGTGCGCTGCCTGCGCGCCTGGGGCTTCGCGTCGGTGGACTTCCTGGTGCCGAACCGCTTCGAGTTCGGCTATGGGCTGACACCGGAAATCGTGGGTCTCGCCGCGCTGCGCTCCCCGACCCTGATCGTCACCGTCGACAACGGCATTTCCAGCCTGGCCGGCGTCGCGGCGGCGCGCGCGCGCGGCATCCAGGTGCTGATCACCGATCACCACCTGCCGGGCGCGGAGCTGCCCGCGGCCGACGTGATCGTGAACCCGAACGTGCCCGGCAGCCGCTTCGCCTCGCGGGCGCTCGCGGGCGTGGGCGTGGCCTTCTACGTGATGGCCGCCTTGCGCCGCGAGCTGGAAGCCCGCGGCGCCAGCGCGATGCCGCCGGTCACGGATTTCCTCGACCTGGTGGCGCTGGGCACGGTGGCTGACCTGGTGCCGCTGGATGCCAACAACCGCGTGCTGGTCGCGCAGGGCATCCGGCGCATCCGGGCCGGGCGCGCGGTGCCGGGCATCCGCGCGCTGCTGGCCATCGCGGGGCGCAACCTGCAAAGCCTGACGGCGGCGGACCTGGGCTTTTCGATCGGTCCGCGGCTGAATGCCGCGGGGCGACTCGACGACATGTCGATCGGCATCCGTTGCCTGCTCGCCGATTCGGAAGGCGATGCGCTGGCGCTCGCGATGCGCCTCGACCAGCTCAATGCCGAGCGGCGCGAAATCGAGGCGAAGATGCAGGGCGCGGCGCTCGCCGCCGTCAGCCGGCTGCGCGATCCCGGCGGACCAGTGCGCCATGGCGTGTGCCTGTTCGATCCGGAATGGCACCAGGGCGTGGTGGGACTCGTGGCCAGCCGCATCAAGGATCGCGTGCGGCGCCCGGTCATCGCCTTCGCGAGCGCCGGCGACGGCCAGCTGCGCGGCTCGGCGCGCTCCGTGCCCGGCATCCACATCCGCGACGTACTCGACGCCGTCGCGGCGCGTCATCCCGAGATCATCAGCCGCTTCGGCGGCCACGCCATGGCCGCCGGGTTGTCGCTCGAGCTGGGCAATCTGGGTGCATTCGCGGCGGCGTTCGACGAGGAGGTGGCGCGCTGGAGCGATGCGTCCATCCCGGCGAACCGCATCGAGACCGACGGCGAGCTGGCCGCCGAGGAGATCGCGCTGGAGACCGCGCAGGCGCTGCGCGACGGCGGTCCCTGGGGCCAGGCCTTTCCCGAGCCGTGCTTCGACGGCATATTTGCCGTGAAGAACGCGCGCGTGGTCGGGGACAAGCACCTGAAGATGTGGGTGACCACGGCCGACCGTACGCGGGCCTTCGACGCCATCGCCTTCAACTTCAAGGGTGCGGATGAGCGGATGTCGCTGCCAGACGGCGACGTCCGACTGGTGTACCGTCTCGACATCAACGAGTACAAAGGAGAACGACGGCTGCAATTGCTCGTCGATCACGTGCTGCCATGAATGCCTCGGCCCGCGAGAGTTACACGATCCACGAAGGCGATCCGACCTTGCCCGGCGTGCGCGCGCTCATCGCCGAGCTCGACGCCTTCAACGCCGCGCTGTATCCGAAGGAGAGCAATCATTTCGATCCGCCGGAGGTGCTGACCGGCCCGGGATGCATCTTCCTGGTGGTCGAACAGCGCGGCGAGCTGGTCGGCTGCGGCGCGGCGAAGAACTGCGGCGGCTGGGCGGAACTGAAGCGCATGTACCTGAGGCCCAAGGCGCGCGGCGGCGGCATCGCGCTGGCGATGCTGGTGAAGCTGCTCGACTGGGCGCGCGCGCAGCGGCTGCCGCTGGCCCGGCTCGAGACCGGCAACGTCAGCGTCGGCGCGCTCAAGCTCTACCGGCGCGCCGGCTTCAAGGAGATTCCGGCCTTCCCGCCGTACAAGCCGGACCCGCTGTCGATATTCATGGAGCGCCCGCTCAGGTAGGATGCGCGGCCCTATGCCCATCGAAGTCGGCCAGCTGAAGCGTCAGCTCAAGGACCTGGAGGAGCGCATGAGCTCCTTGAGGGGGTTTCTTTGAGTACGACCAGAAGAAAGAGCGGCTAGAAGAAGTCAGCCGCGAGCTCGAAGACCCCAACGTCTGGCAGAAGCCCGAGAAGGCGCAGGAGCTCGGCAGGGAGCGCGCGCGCCTCGCGGCCGATCTCGCCGACATGGACAAGGCCACCGGCGGCGTGGCCAGCGCCACCGAACTACTGGAGCTCGCCGAGGGCGAGGGTGACGAGGGCATGGCGCGCGAGCTCGAGCGCGACGCCGGCAAGCTCGAAGCCGAGGTGCGCAAGCTCGAGTTCAAGCGCATGTTCCGCGGCGAGATGGACTCGCACAACGCCTTCCTCGACATCCAGGCCGGCGCCGGCGGCACCGAGGCGCAGGACTGGGCGCAGATGCTCATGCGCATGTATCTCAAGTGGGCCGCGGCGCGCGGCTTCCAGGCCGAGGTCATCGACTCGAATCCGGGCGAAGTCGCGGGCATGAAGAGCGCCACCATCGAGATCCGCGGCGAGTACGCCTATGGCTGGCTGCGCACCGAGACCGGCGTGCATCGCCTGGTGCGCAAGTCGCCGTTCGACTCGGGCAACCGGCGCCACACCTCATTCGCGAGCGTGTTCGTCTCGCCCGAGGTGGACGACGACATCAACATCGAGCTCAATCCCGCGGACATCAGGATGGACGTGTACCGCTCGAGCGGCGCCGGCGGCCAGCACGTCAACAAGACCGAGTCGGCGGTGCGCCTGACGCACATGCCCACCGGTATTGTGGTCGCCTGCCAGAACGAGCGCAGCCAGCACAAGAACCGCGCCACGGCCATGAAGATGCTGAAGGCCAAGTTGTACGAACTGGAATTCAACAAGCGCAACGCCGCGGCCAAGGTGCTCGAGGATTCCAAGAGCGACGTGAGCTGGGGCAACCAGATCCGCTCCTACGTGCTCGACCAGTCGCGCATCAAGGATCTGCGCACCGACGTCGAGATCGGCGACACCAACAAGGTGCTCGACGGCCATCTCGATCCATTCATGGAAGCATCGTTGAAGGCGGGCCTGTGAGCGACACTCCCCGGGACGAGAAACCCGACGAAAACAAGCCCGACCAGAACAAGTTGGTGGCCGAGCGGCGCGCCAAGCTCGCGCAGTGGCGCGAGCAGGCGAAGGCCACCGGCGTGCCGGCGTTCCCGAACGACTACCGGCGCGACGTGCTCGCCACGCTGCTGCAGGCGGAGTACGGCGACAAGCCGGCCGAGTGGTTCGAGCAGCACGCCGTGCGCGTGCACGTCGCCGGCCGCATGATGTTCCAGCGCATCATGGGCAAGGCGAGCTTCGCCAAGCTGCAGGATCGCACCGGGCAGATCCAGATCTTCCTGCAGCGCGACGCGCTGGGCGATGCCTACGAGGCCTTCAAGAAGTACGACGTCGGCGACATCCTCGCCGCGACCGGCACGCTGTTCAAGACCAAGACCGGCGAGCTGTCGGTGCGCGTCGAGGAGCTGCGCATGCTGACCAAGTCGCTGCGCCCGCTGCCCGACAAGTGGCACGGCATGGCGGACGTCGACACGCGCTACCGCCAGCGCTACGTCGATCTCATCGTCAACGAGCAGAGTCGCAACGCCTTCATCATCCGCAACCGCGTGCTGCGCTACCTGCGCGACTTCCTCGACTCGATGGATTTCCTCGAGGTCGAGACGCCGATGCTGCAGTCCATCCCGGGCGGCGCGGCGGCTCGGCCCTTCAAGACGCACCACAATGCGCTCGACATGGACATGTACCTGCGCATCGCGCCGGAGCTGTACCTGAAGCGGCTGGTGGTCGGCGGCTTCGAGCGCGTCTACGAGATCAACCGCAACTTCCGCAACGAGGGTGTCTCGACGCGCCACAACCCGGAATTCACCATGCTCGAGCTGTACGTCGCGTACGCCGACTACAACGATCTCATGATCATGGTCGAGCGGGCCATGCAGGGACTGGCCGACGTCGTCGCCGGCACGCGGCAGATAACCTACCAGGGCCGCGGCTACGACCTGAACCTGGCGTTCACGCGCATCACGGTCGAAGAGGCCGTCGCGAAGTACACACCGGGTTTCGACGTGAAGCGCGCGCGCGACCTGGCCTATCTGCGCGAGACGCTCACCGGGCACGGTATTCCATTCAAGCCGGGCGACGGCGCCGGCAAGCTGCAGATCGAGCTGTTCGAGAAATTCGCCGAGCACGAGTTCATGGATCCGACCTTCGTGTACGCCTATCCGACCGAGGTGAGTCCGCTGTCGCGCATGAACGACCGGGATTCTTTCCTCACCGACCGCTTCGAGTTCTTCCTCGCCGGGCGCGAGATCGCCAACGGCTTCTCCGAGTTGAACGACGCCGAGGACCAGGCCGCGCGCTTCCGCTCCCAGGTGGAACGCAAGGA
>DASTHJ010000479.1:0-4429 GCA_035718265.1 Steroidobacteraceae bacterium
GCCGGTGACCCCCGGCTTCCAGCGGAACTTGTTGAGCTTCGAGCGCTGGCGCTTCGTCAGCGAGGCCCACGTGCCCTGGGGTCCGGCGAACATCTTCGCGATGCGCTCGGCTTCCAGCTCGCGCGCGACTTCGCGTTCGGCTGCCTTCTTGCCTTCCAGCGGCCAGTCGATCCTGGAGCGACCCGTGATTGCGCCGCTGGCGTCCGATTCGGCGAGAGCCCCGGCCGGCAGGTCGGGCTCGGGTATGCGGGAATCCGCCGGTGCGAGGTCCAGGTCGGGCGGGGGCGGTGTGCCGAATCCCGTGGGCTCCGGTTCCAATGGTGTGATCGGCTCGGACCAGAAAACGTGCGTCACGAGGCCGCGCCGCGCGCCTTCGAACGAGACCACCAGACCGTAGATCGCCAGCGCATGCGCCAGCAGCACGCAGAGCAATGCCGCCAGACGCCGCCCCTTCATTGCCGCAGTGTGACAGGTTCGAGGGCGCTGTAGTTCCCCGCCTACGCACGCGCGGATGGCGTCGTGAGAAGAAGCCGATCGCGATCCGCACCGCACGCGGACGCGGAGCCCCAAGGTCGCGCCGACGACGCCTCGTGGCCCCGGCCGCTAAGGTACGTCCTATCTACCGGAGCTCCCGATGACCTTCATCACGCGCAACCTCGCGAACATCGCGGCCATCCTGTTCGGCCTCACGGCGATCGTAGCAGCCTCGGTGATGTTCGCGGCGCACTGATTCTCAGGCATCCAGCAGGCGATCGACCTCGGCCGGATCGATGGGTTTGACCAGGTGCTGGTCGAAGCCCGCGGTGCGCACGCGCGTCTGGTCGTCGGGCCGGCCCCAGCCGGTCACCGCGATGAGCGTCACGTCGCGACCCCAGGGCTCGGCGCGCACCGCCTGCGCCACCTCGTAGCCCGACAGCCCTGGCATGCCGATGTCGAGGAAGGCCACGTCGGGGCGAAAGTCACGCACTGCGTCGAGCGCCGCGGCGCCGTCGTGCGCGACGCGGACCTCGTGCCCGGAAAACGACAGCAGCATCGCGAAGCTCTCGGCGGAGTCTTCGTTGTCGTCGGCGACCACGATGCGCCTCGGCGACTTCTGTTCCATGACTCCTCCGCTCGATGTTCCAGGGGGCCGCGATTGTAGCGAAGCGCACCGCCCACCCCGCTGTCAGACCTTCCTGACTTCGGGCCGCGCCGAATGCGCCGCACGCCGTGGGCTCCGTCAACTGTTCGCACGTCAGCGCGTCGCCGACAGTGGCGCGCGTGAATCCGGAAGCCGACGCTCCCCCAGAACCCAAGCTCGCCAAGGCCGTCTGGCTGGTCGCCATCATGGGCGCGGGCGTGGTGTTGTATTTCGCGCAGGACGTGCTGATCCCGGTCGCCATGGCCGTGTTCCTGACGCTGCTGCTGACGCCGGCGGTCGATCGCCTGCACCGCTGGGGCATGCGGCGCGGGATCGCCGCCGCCATCGTGATGCTGGTGGTGTGCGCCGCGGCCGCGTCGGCCATCAACGCGGCCTGGAGCCCGGCCACCGAATGGCTGGCGCGCGCACCGCAGACGTTGCGGCAGATCGATCCGCGCCTCAAGCCGCTGCGCGAGATGTTCGCGCGCGTCGACGCCGTCGCGCAGCGCGCCGGCCAGCTGACCCAGGGCGGCGGCAGCCGCGCGGCGAGCAAGCCGGCGATCGTCACGCCGGCGCCGCACCAGAGCACCGCGATCCGCATCACCAAGTCGCTGCTCGAGGCGCTGACCGTGATTCCGTTGACGCTGTTCCTGCTGATCGGCGGACCGCCGCTGCTGGCGCGGCTCGGCGCCTCGCTGTCCGGCAGCGAAGCCAACATGCGCACGCTGCGGCTCACCGAGGCGATCCGCTGCGAAGTGGGCCGCTACTTCGGCACGGTGGCGCTGATCAACATCGGGCTGGGCGTGTGCACCGCGCTCTCGATGTACGCGCTCGGCATGCCGAGCGCCATCCTCTGGGGCGTGATGGCGGCGCTGTTCAACTTCGTACCCTACCTCGGGCCGATCGCCGCGTTCTTCATCCTCGCGGTGGCCGCGCTGCTCACTTTCGAGAATCTCGGTCAGGCACTGGCGGTGCCCGGCGTGTTCCTCGCGCTGCACCTGATCGAGGGGCAGATCGTGCAGCCGCTGACCGTCGGCCGGCGGCTCGAAGTGAACGCCCTGGTGGTGCTGCTGGCGGTGTGGTTCGGCTACGGGTTCTGGGGCATTCCCGGCATGGTGCTCGCGATGCCGGCGGTCGTGGCCCTCAAGGTCGCCTCGCAGTACCAGCCGAACTTGCGCACGGTGCGCGACTTCCTCTCGCCGGACGGCCGCTGGCGGCCCAAGTCGCTGCGCCGCAGCCGCCCGGCGCCGGCGGCCGAACCGGGGGAAGCACCCCACGCCGACACCCTGCCCTCGCGCAGTAGTTAGTCCGACGACGCGGATCGCAGACCCGTGTCCGTGCTCACCGTCGCGCTCTCCACCCTGCTGCTCGCGGCGCTGGTGCTGGCGGTCGGCGCGAACATCGCCACCACGGAAAAGCGCCTGCTGTACCGTCCGCGGCGGCTGTACACCAGCGGCGATGCGGATTTCCGCCGCGCACTCGGCATCCTGCTCGGACCGCCGCTGGTGTCCGGCAACCGTATCACCACGTTGGTCAACGGCGCGCAGATCTACGCGGCCATGCTCGATGCGATCCGTGCCGCGCGCACCAACATCACTTTCGAGACCTTCGTGTTCCGCGACGGCGTCGGCGCCACGTTCGTCGAGGAGCTGTCGGCCGCCGCGCGGCGCGGCGTGCAGGTCCACATGCTGCTCGACTGGCTGGGCTCGCGCACCATGAACCAGCACCTGCTGCAGGCGGCGCGCCTCGCGGGCTGCGACCTGCACGTCTACCATCCGCCCTCCTGGTATCACCTCGGCCGCCTGAACAACCGCACGCACCGCAAGCTGCTGATCGTCGACGGCCGGCTGGGGTTCACCGGCGGCGTCGGCATGGGTATCGAATGGAAGGACGGCCTGCGTGGCCTGCCGCCGTGGCGCGACTCGCATTTCTTGGCAGAAGGGCCGGTGGTCGCGCAGATGCAGGCGGTGTTCGTCGACAACTGGATCAAGGCCACCGGCCGGGTGCTGCACGGCGCGGAATATTTCCCGACGCTCGCGCCGGTGGGCGACATGGACGCGCAGATGTTCGGCAGCTCGCCGGTGGGCGGCTCCGAGAGCATGCACCTGATGGTGCTGCTGGCGATCACCGCGGCGAAATCCTCGATCGACATCGAAAACGCCTACTTCGTCCCGGACCAGCTGACCTGCGATGCGCTGTGCTCGGCCGCGCACCGCGGCGTGCGCGTGCGCATCGTCGTGCCGGGCCGGTATACCGATGCGCGCGTCGGCCGCTGGGCGGCGCAAGGCCTGTACGCCAGGCTGCTCGAGGCCGGCATCCAGCTCTACGAGTACCAGCCGACGATGATGCATTGCAAGGTGCTGGTCATCGACGGCGTGTGGAGCTCGGTGGGGTCGGCGAATTTCGACGATCGCTCGTTCCGGCTCAACGACGAGGCCAATCTCAACGTGTTCAGCAGCGAGCTGGCGCGCGAGCAGATCCGGCTGGTCGACGAGGACGTCCGCCATTCACGCCGCATGGTGCTGCGCAAGTGGCGCGGCCGCGCGCTCGGGCGGCGCGTGAACGAACGCCTGGCGCTGCTGCTGCGCTCGCAGCTGTGAAATGGGGACAGTCCCCTTTTTCTAGGAAAGAGGGACTGTCCCCATTTCCCCGAGCAGTTCGATCAGCGTACCCGGCTCCACCGGCTTCGTCAGGTGATGATCGAACCCGGCGGCGCGCGATTGCAGCTTGTCGGCGTCCTGCGCCCAGCCGGTGATCGCGATCAGCAGCACGTGGTCGCCGCCCGGCGTTGCGCGGATCTGCCGCGCCACCTCGTAGCCATTGGTCCGCGGCATGCCGATGTCGAGCAACGCCACGTCCGGACGTCGCTCTTCGAACAGGCGCAGCGCCGTGGCGCCGTCGTGCGCCAGCTCCACGTCGTGACCCTCGAGCCGCAGGATGATGGCGAGGCTCTCGGCGGCGTCACGGTTGTCGTCCGCCAGCAGGATGCGCCTGCTCGGCGCACGACCGTCGCGGACCGCGTTCGGCGCCGGTGTCGGCACCGCGGCGCGTGCGCCGCCGGGCAGCCGCACGGTGAAACGACAGCCCTTGCCCGGGCCATCGCTCGCCGCCTCGATGCGTCCCCCGTGCAGATCGACGATGCCCTTGGCCAGCGCCAGCCCGATGCCCAGTCCGCCGGCGGCATGATCCTTGGCGGAGCCGAGCTGCGCAAACATGCCGAACACGCGCGCCAGGTCTTCCGCCGCGATGCCGATGCCGTTGTCCTCGACGCTCACGATCAGCTCGCCGACGCACACCTGCGCGCTGACG
>DASTHJ010000480.1:0-2788 GCA_035718265.1 Steroidobacteraceae bacterium
CGCCACAGCTTGCCGTAGTAGAGCGCGAACGAGATCGCCACCGGCAGGAGGAACAGGGCCGCGATGATCAACAACACTTGCCGGCCGCGGCGGCGCGCTTCATCCATCAGGACACCTTGCGAAAATTGAGGCCGAAGTAGAGCACGAGCAACACCACGGCAAAACCCCACCACTGGATGGCATACGAGAAGTGACGCGAGGGCGGCAGACCCGGCGGCGTCCACTCGCGCACGTAGCCATCCGGCATCTGCGGATCCAGCAACAGCACACGTCGCGCGATCGACGTACCGAGCGCCGCTTCCAGTTCGTCGTGCGTGGGGAAGCTCGTGAGCTTGGGCCAGGTGGCATCGGTGGCCGGTGGTGCGCGGCCGCTCGCGAGTCCGGCGGCCGGCAGCTCTTCGATGCGTCCGGCGATGCGACGCGTGGCCGCGTCGGCCAGCGACACATCCGGCAGGCGATCGCGATAGCCGGTGAACGGCACCCAGCCGCGATTCACGAGCAGCCTGGTGCCATTTTCGAGCCGGAACGGCGTCAGTACTTCGTAGCCGGGTCGGCCCGCGTGCGAGCGGTTGTCGAGCAGGAACTGGTGTTCGGGCTCGAAGTGTCCGTCGACCTCGACATGCGCGAATCGCTCGACACGATCGAGGTCGCTGCCGGCAACGTGCGCCGGCGCCGCGTCCTTTTCATATTCCGCCCAGACGGACTGCTTTGCCTCGCCGCGATGCCACTGCCACCGCCCCAGGCTCACGAACGCGGCCAGCAGCAGGACGGTCAGCACGGTCATCGGCCAGGAAGGCTGGAATCTCCGGCCGGACAAGGAAAAGGGGGTCGCCATGGGGGCGCGCAGTATAAAGTCACGCGCATGGATCCCATCAAAGTCCTCATCGTCGTAGTCCTGGTGGCCATCGTGGCGAGCCTGGGCAGCGCGCTGTTTCACCTGTCGCGCGGCCGGACCGCGGAGGACTCCCGCAAGATGGCGCGGTCCCTGACCATCCGCGTCGGCCTATCAGTGGCGCTCTTCCTTCTGTTAATGGCGGCCTGGAAGCTGGGCCTGATCCACCCGGCGGGCACGCAATAGCGCAAAAATCCTGCGGTTTTGTGGCTCCCCAGCTTTACGCCGGACGGGCGCTCCGCTATGTTTCGCCCCCCATGATTCGCAAGGCCGGCAAAACGACCATCAAGACCAAGCCCGACGGGGCCTTGGGGTCGTGCGCGTAACACCTTTACGACAGGAATACCCGAAGGCCCCGCGAGTGCAACCCGCGGGGCCTTTTCATTTGGAGCTGAGCAAAAATGTCATCGACCGCCGAGACCGTCCGTAACAAGAAGATCCCCGTCGTCGCGATCGCCGGGGCCACCGGCGCCGTGGGCGTCGAGCTGATGCAGTGCCTGGAGCAGCGCAAATTCCCGCTGGCCGAGCTGCGGCTGCTCGCCTCGGCGCGTTCGGTGGGCAAGAAGATGAAATTCCGGGGCGGGGACCTGGCGGTGCAGGAACTCACCGACAAGAGTCTCGAAGGCGTGGATATCGCGCTGTTCTCGGCGGGCGGTGCGCAGTCGAGGCGCTTCGCGCCGGCGGCCGTGAAGGCTGGCGCCGTGGTGGTCGACAATTCCTCGGCGTTCCGCATGGACCCGGACACGCCGCTGGTCGTGCCGGAGATCAATGCCGGCGCCATGGAGAAGCACCACGGCATCATCGCCAACCCGAACTGCGTAGCCATCGTCGGGGCGACGCCGCTGTGGCCGCTGCACCAGGCGCGGCGCATCCGGCGCGTGGTGATGGCCACTTACCAGGCAGCGTCGGGCGCGGGCGCGGCCGCGATGGAAGAGCTCAGCGAGTCGACCCGGGCCTATCTCGAAGGCCGGCCGTTCACGCCCAAGGTGTTGCCGCATCCATACGCATTCAACGTGTTCAGCCACAACACCCGGGTGGACCCCGAGACCGGGTACAACGAGGAAGAGACCAAGGTCATCCAGGAAACCCGCAAGATCTTCGGCGAGCCGGAGCTGCGTGTGACCGCTACCTGCGTGCGCGTGCCGGTGTTGCGCGCGCATTGCATTGCGATGAACGTCGAATTCGAGGCGCCGCTGTCGCCGGCGGAAGCGCGCGAGATCCTGTCCAGGGCGCCGGGCGTGCGGGTGGTGGACGAGCTGGAGAAGAACTACTTCCCGATGCCGGTCGACGCGAGCGGCAAGGACGAAGTGCTGGTTGGACGCATTCGAAAGGATGTTAGCGATCCCACGGGCGCGACCCTTTCGATTTTCGTGGCTGGCGATCAGCTGCGGAAAGGCGCAGCATTAAATGCCGTTCAGATTGCGGAACGACTCATCGCCTGAGTCGTCATAGCGGTTCCACTTTGCACGAGGCTGCCGTCATGAACCCTGAAATCTCTCATCGCATTTCCCAGGGCGATCATGAATTCCGGATGGCGTTCGAAGCGGGTGCGTATGCGCCCGCGGACTTCAACCACCGCGCGCACGTGCGGCTCGCGTACATCTACCTCGCGACCAACGACGTGGAGCGCGCCACGTACCTGATGCGCAACGCCATCCTGAACTTCCTCAGGCACCACGGCATCACGCCGACCAGGTACCACGAGACGCTGACGCAGGCCTGGATCCTGGCGGTGTTCCACTTCATGCATCGCACCACCTCGGCCGTCTCGGCGGACGACTTCATCGAGCGCACGCCCATCCTGCTCGACAGCCGCATCATGATGACCCACTACAGCGCCGAGCGGCTGTTCTCGCAGCACGCGCGCCACGGCTTCGTCGAGCCCGACCTGGACCC
>DASTHJ010000481.1:0-4263 GCA_035718265.1 Steroidobacteraceae bacterium
TTCTGAAAGGGGGACAGTCCCCCTTTCCTGGAAACGGGGACGCACCTGCACGGTGCGTCCCCTCCGTACCGGAGGGCCTCAGAGGGTAGTTAGTCCGCCGAGATAGGGCCGCAGCACCTCGGGCACGCTCACCGATCCGTCCGCGTTCTGGTAGTTCTCGAGCACTGCGACCAGCGCGCGACCCACGGCCACGCCCGAGCCGTTGAGCGTGTGCAAGGGTTCGGGCTTGCCGGTGTCCGGGTTGCGCCAGCGCGCCTGCATGCGTCGCGCCTGGAAGGCCTCGCAGTTGCTGCACGAGGAAATCTCGCGAAATCTGTCCTGGCCCGGCAGCCACACCTCGATGTCGTAGGTCTTGGCGCTGCCGAAGCCGACGTCGCCCGCGCACAGCGCCACGACCCGATACGGCAGCCCGAGTTTCTGCAGCACCTTCTCGGCATTCGCCGTGAGCTCCTCGAGCGCGGCATACGAATCGGCGGGCCGCGTGACGTGTACCAGCTCCACCTTGTCGAACTGGTGCTGGCGGATCAGGCCGCGCGTGTCCTTGCCGGCCGCGCCTGCCTCGGAACGGAAGCACGGCGTGTGCGCCGTGAGCTTCAGCGGCAGCCTGGCCGGGTCGACGATGGTGTCGCGCACCAGGTTGGTCAGCGGCACCTCGGAGGTGGGGATCAGGAAGAAGCCCTGCTCGCCTTGCACGCGGAACAGGTCCTGCTCGAACTTCGGCAGCTGGCCGGTACCCTGCAGCGCCTGGCCGAGCACCAGGTACGGCACGTAGACCTCGGTATAGCCGTGCTCGCGCGTGTGCAGGTCCAGCATGAACTGTGCGAGCGCGCGATGCAGCCGCGCGACGCCACCCCGCATCACCGAGAATCGTGCGCCGGATATGCGCGCCGCCGCCTCGAAATCCAGGCCATTCATCGCTTCACCGAGCTCGACGTGATCCTTGGGCTCGAAGTCGAAACGACGCGGTTCGCCCCAGCGACGCACCTCGCGGTTGGCGGATTCGTCGCGGCCGTCCGGCACCGACTCGTGCAGCAGGTTCGGGATGCCGAGCAGCAGCGCGTCCAGCTCGGCCTGCACGGTGCCGATCGCCCGGTCGCTTTCCTCGAGCTGGCGCGTGAGTTCTTCGGCGCGCGCCAGCAGCGCGCTGGCGTCTTCCTTGCGACCCTTGGCGACGCCGACCGCCTTGGCGTTGGCATTGCGTTCGGCGCGCACACGGTCCGATTCCATCTGCGCGGACTTGCGGCGCTCCTCGAGCGCGTTGAAGGCCGCCACGTCGAGATGGAAGCCGCGGCGCGCGAGATTGGCGGCCACCGCCTCCGGGTCGGATCGCAGTAGTCTCTGATCGAGCATGAAACCCCTCTAAGCCATCGAGACGACCAGCGCCCCCACCTTCACACCGAGCAGCGCCGCCGCCAGGCAGCCGGCCACCGTGGTCGCGACGTACGCCAGCGACGCCCACGAGAAGCCGAGCAGGACGGACTCCAGCGCGAATGCCGAGTAGGTGGTGAAGCCTCCCAGTACGCCGGTCATCCAGAAAAGTCGCGCATTGTCGGCGCTGGAGCCGCGGGCCGCAACGTACATATATATGAGGCCGATCGCGAAGGAGCCGAGCACGTTCACGGTCAGCGTCGCCACGGGCCAGCCGCCGGCGGTCGCCGGCCACAGCCTGTAGGCACCATATCGCGCGACACTCCCGGCCGCCCCGCCGAGGGCCACCAGCAACCAGCTCATTTTTTCGTTTCGTCCTTCGCGTCCGGATCGCCGTGTGCTTTTTTGGCCGCCTCGTTGCGGGCCCGCCAGCCGGCCAGCGCCTCGCCGATCCGGATCTCGAGGCCTCGCGGCACCGGGCGATAGTACTGCCTGTCCGGCATCTCGTCCGGTAGATAGCGCTCGCCCGCCACGAAGGCCCCGGGCTCGTCGTGCGCGTAGCGGTATTGCGCGCCATAGCCGAGATCCTTCATCAGGCGCGTGGGCGCGTTGCGGAAGCGCAGTGGCACGTCGAGCGTGCCGAACTGCTCGACGTCGGCGCGCGCTTCGCCGTAGGCGACGTACGCGGCATTGCTCTTGGGCGCCACCGCCAGGTAGATCACCGCGTTGCCGATCGCCAGTTCGCCTTCCGGGCTGCCGAGCCGTTCGAAGGTCTGCCAGGCATCGAGCGCGATCTGCTGGCCGCGCGGATCGGCGAGCCCGATGTCCTCGATCGCCATGCGCAGCACGCGGCGAGCCAGGTAGTGCGGATCGCAGCCACCGTCGAGCATGCGCACGAACCAGTACAGTGCCGCGTCCGGGTCCGAGCCGCGCACCGCCTTGTGCAGTGCCGAGATCTGGTCGTAGAACTCCTCGCCGCCCTTGTCGAAGCGCCGCCGACCGCCGGCGGCGACCTCGCGCACCTGTTCGAGCGTGATGGTCGCGCGGCCGTCGCGCACTTCCGCGAGGTCCGCGACGACTTCCAGCATGCCGAGCGCGCGGCGCGCATCGCCGTCGCCAGCGTGCGCCAGCGCGACCAGCGCCGCGTCGTCGATCTGCAGCTGGCGTGCGCCGAGGCCGCGCTCCGCGTCCCCGAGCGCCCGGCGCAGTAGTTCGACGATGGCGTCGACGCCCAGGCCGCGCAGCACGTACACGCGGGCGCGCGACAGCAGCGCGCTGATGACTTCGAACGACGGGTTCTCGGTGGTGGCGCCGATGAAGGTCAGCGTGCCGTCCTCGACGTACGGCAGGAAGGTGTCCTGCTGCGACTTGTTGAATCGGTGCACCTCGTCGAGGAACAGCATCGTGCGGCGTCCACGCTCGGCGCGCGCCGCGCGCGCCCGCTCCACCGCCTCGCGGATGTCCTTGACGCCCGCCTTGACCGCCGAGAGCTGCATGAATTCGGCGTCGGCGCGCCGCGCGATCAGCCGCGCCAGCGTGGTCTTGCCGGTGCCGGGCGGACCCCAGAGGATCAGCGAATGCAGCTGGCCCTTCTCGAGTGCCTGCCGCAACGGCTTGCCGGGGCCGAGCACCTGCTCCTGGCCGACGAACTCCTCGAGCGTGCGCGGCCGCATGCGGTCCGCCAGCGGCCGCAGCGCATCGTCGGGCGGCGCGTCGCGCAGCAGGTCCGGCTGCGATGGACGCCGCCCCGGAGTCATTCGGCGCGACCTGTGCGACGGAAGATCGCGGCCACCCATTCCGGCCAGCGCGCCAGCCCGAGCCAGCCGGCCAGGAGCCCCAGCAGCACCCCCAGCGAGTTCGCGATCACGTCACGCGGATCGCCCTGGCGCCCGAGCTGCATGTAGTGCTGCGCCACCTCGATGACGGCGCCGAGCAGCAGCAGCAGCACGAAGATCTTCCACCAGCGCCGCGGTGGCATGAGACCCGCGAAGTACACGGCGAGCACGCCATAACCTGCCAGGTGACTGAGCTTGTCGTTGAGCTCGAAAGCGACCGGCAACCTGTCGGTGGGCATCAGGCAGGCGACCACGGCACCGACCACGAGCAGGGCACCGATGGCCCATTCCACGCGCGTGAGATTCATGCGCGCTCAACCAACCGGCGTGCCGATGACATCGGCTCCTTCGGGAGGCGTGAAAGCCACCTCGGAGTCCGGCACCGGCACATTGCGCTGCGTCGACTGGAAGTCGAGACGCACCGTCTGCCCCAGCTTGTCATCGAGCACCATGCGCCGCAGCTCCCGACCCTCGAAGCCGATCCTCACCTCGCGAAAGTCCGCGTCACCGCGACGCGGCACCACGCGCACCCACGCGAGGCCGTCGCGATTGCCGTCCGGATGCAGCTCGAAGAATTCCTCGAGATGCCCGTCGCCGGACAGCAGGCTGGCCGGCGTAGCGGTCAGCGACGTCGCGGCGGGTTTCACGGAGACCTGGTCGAGGTCACGGTCGTAGAACCACAGGTTCCGGCCATCGGCGACCATGAGCTGCGGGGACTGCGCCGTGCCCTCGGCACTCACCGGCGTCAGCTCCCAGCGAAACCTGCCCGGCCGCACGATGACCAGGCGCCCGGTGGCGCGTTGCACTTCGCGGCCCCGGCGGTCGGTAACCGTCTGCGTGAACTCGGCGCGCAGCGTGCGCAGGTCGGCCAGCCAGGTGTCGAGCGCGGTCGGTGACGCCGCCCGGGCGGACGCGGTCACCGCCAGTCCGAGCAACGCCGTCCACAGGCAGCGCGCAATGGCCGGATGCATCGTCAGTCGCCCGCCGGCGGCGGCGCGAGGATCTCGCGCGAGCCGTTCGGCTGCAGCGGGCCGACCACGCCGGCCATCTCCATGCTCTC
>DASTHJ010000482.1:0-3287 GCA_035718265.1 Steroidobacteraceae bacterium
GATGCAGCGGCTGCGCAATCTCGGCTGCGGCGTGGCGCTCGACGATTTCGGCACCGGCCTGTCCTCGTTGTCGTATCTGCGCTCCATGCCGGTTTCCATCCTCAAGATCGACGGCAGCTTCGTGCGCGACATCCTGCGCGACGAGCGCGCCGAGTCGATGGTGCGCGCCATCGCACAGCTGGCGCGCGCCATGAACATCACCACCGTGGCGGAATACGTCGAGACCGAGGAGATCCGCACGCGCATCCGCGCGCTGGGCGTGGACTACGGGCAGGGATTCGCCATCGCGCGACCCATCCCGCTCGCCGAAGTGCTGGAAGTGCTGCCGGTGCTGGCCGCCGCCACGCCGGGCGCCTTCCTGGCCGACGATGGCGCGCAACAGGCCGGCTGAGCCTTTTCCGCCAATGAGTTAGGATTCGGGCCCATGAAGATGCTGGCTCTCGGTATCGCGCTCGGTGTGCTGATCGCTCTCGGCGGCAGCGTATTCGCGTACCGCGAGAGCCCCGCCGCGCCGGCCAGCGTCGCGGCGCCGGCGCCCGCCGTGATCCGCACGCCGCTGTCGGCCGCCGAATCGGAGCAGATCGGCGAGGTACTCGAACGCGTGCGCGAGGAGTACGTCGACCAGGTGGAAGGCACCGCGTTGATCGACAACGCGCTGCGCGGCCTGGTCGGGCGGCTCGATCCCTATTCCTCCTACCTCGACGCCGAGGAGTACGCCGACCTGCGCGTCAGCACCGCCGGCACCTACGCCGGCATCGGCATCGAGGTCTCGACCGCCGACCACGCGTTGCGCGTGGTGCGGCCGTTCCGCGACTCGCCCGCCGCGATGGCCGGCATCCGCAGCGGCGACATGATCGCGGCCATCGACGGCATGCCGGTGGGCAGCGACCTCGACGCCGCCATGGCACGCATGCGCGGACCGCGCGGCTCCACGGTGAAGCTCGGCGTGGTGCGCGCCGGCTTCTCGCTGCCGCTCGAGTTCACGGTGGAACGCGCGCAGGTCGACGTGCACAGCGTGGCCACGCTGCGGCTCGACGGCGGCTATCTGTATGCGCGCATCAACACCTTCAGCGACACCACGGCGCAGGACTTCGCCGCCGGCATCGCGCGCCTGCGCCGCGACCTCGGCAGCAAGCCGCGCGGCGTCGTCATCGACCTGCGCAACAACCCGGGCGGAGTGCTCGAATCTGCCGTCGAGGTCGCCGACCAGATGCTCGAGGAAGGCCTGATCGTGACCGCCGACGGGCGCACGCCCGCGGCACGTTTCAGCATGTCGGCGACGCCGGGTGACGTGCTGGCCGGCGTGCCGGTGGTCGTGCTGGTCAATGGCGCCACCGCCTCGGCCGCGGAGATCCTGGCTGGTGCGCTGCAGGATCACCATCGCGCGGTGCTCGTGGGCCGGCGCACTTTCGGCAAGGGCTCGGTGCAGACCGTGATGCCCCTGTCCTCGGGGCGCGCCATCAAGCTCACCACCTCGCGCTATTTCACACCCTCGGGCCGGTCCATCCAGGGCCGCGGCATCGAGCCGGATCAGCCCGTCGAGCTCAACGACGAGCTGTTCGATCTGGAAGACGCGAACACGCGCCAGCTGCTGGCGCAGCGCGACGCCGGCGTACGCGCCGCGCTCGACGTGCTGCGCGGCAACCGGTCACGCCCCGCCGCGCAGGGCCTGACCGCGCGCAATGCCGCCGGCGCACGCGACTGAGCGCATGGAGTCGTTGTCGTGGGTCGCCGACCTGTTCCTGCACTTCGTGGATTTCGTCCTGCACCTCGACGTGCACCTGGTCGAGCTGCTGCGCGACTACGGCACGTGGATCTACGTGATCCTGTTCGCCATCGTGTTCGCGGAGACCGGCTTCGTGGTCACGCCGTTCCTGCCGGGCGACTCGCTGCTGTTCGCGGCCGGCGCGCTCGCCGCGATCGACACCTCCGGCACGTTGTCGGCGCCGCTGCTGTGCGCGGTGTTTGCGCTGGCGGCGGTCACCGGCAACACGACTAACTACCACTTGGGGCACTGGATCGGTCCGCCGGCGTTCAGCGGGCGGTATCGCTTTCTCAAGGTGGACTACCTGCGGCGCACCGAGGCGTTCTTCGAGAAGTGGGGGTCGTGGACCATCGTGGCGTCGCGCTTCGCACCCATCATCCGCACCTGCGCGCCGTTCGTGGCGGGCATCGGGCGAATGCCGTACGCGCGCTTCCAGGTCTCGAACATCGCCGGCGGCCTGGGCTGGGTGCTGATCTTCGTGTGGGCGGGGTACTTCTTCGGCAACGTGCCGCTGATCAAGAACAACTTCGGGCTGGTGACCATCGGCATCATCGTGGTGTCGCTGATCCCGGTGGCGTGGGTGGCGATTCGCAAGTAGGACATGCTGGGGTGACCGCGGCCTATCGCAGCTTTGCGCATCGTGTGGACATCGACGTGCCGGTCGAGCGCGTGTGGCGCGCGTTCACCGACGCGCGGCTGCTGGCGCGCTGGGCGGCGCGCGAAGCGACGATCACGCCGCGCGAGAAGGGGCGCCTGCGGCTGGTGTTCGGGGCGGGCGTCGAGCTGGATTGCCACATCGACGTGCTGCTCACGCCGCAGCGCATGCGCCTGATCCTGCTGCCCACGCCGGGCATGCCGAGCAGCGACGCCGTCATCGTCGAGGATTTCCTGTTCGAGCGTGGCAAGGGCACGACTGTCGTGCGGCTGCTGTCGAGCGGCGTGCCCGCGGCGCCGGTCTGGGTGACGTACTATCTGAACAAGCGCCGCCACTGGGAGCTGGCGCTGACCCGCCTCAAGGTGTTCCTCGAGAAGGGTCTGGACCAGCAACCTTCCGATACCTGAGGATTCGAGACATGGCCGGCTTCATTCTTCGCGGACTCATCGCGGCGCTGGGACTCTGGGCGGCCACCAGCATGCTCGACGGAATCCGGATCGACTCGCCGACGACGCTGATCCTCGCGGGATTGTTGCTAGGCCTGGTGAACGCCATCGTGCGGCCGTTCGCGCTGCTGCTGGCGCTGCCGGCGCTGCTGGTCACGCTCGGACTGTTCCTGCTGGTGATCAACGCGGCGATGCTCGGCCTGGTGGCGCTGATGCTGCCGGGGTTCACGATTCCGGGCGGGTTCTGGACGGCGGTCGGCGCGGCGCTGATCGTCAGCATCGTGAGCTGGATCGGTTCCTGGTTCATCGGCTCGCGCGGCCGCGTCGAAGGGATCCGGCGGAAGTGAAGAGGTGCCGGGTGAGGAAAGTGGGGATTAGAGAGTGGGGAAAATGGGGACATTCTCCATTTCCCAGCAAAAGG
>DASTHJ010000483.1:0-4933 GCA_035718265.1 Steroidobacteraceae bacterium
CGAGGCGCTGTTCAAGGCGGCCGAGGCTTCCGACGCGGTGCTGGTCTACGACGACACCGACCACCTGTTCGACGCGCCGGCCGTCGAGGAGTCGGGCCGCTTCCCGAACCTGGACGTCGCGCAGCTCCGCCAGCGCATCGAGTCGTACGACGGCGTGGTCGTGCTGTGCGCCGACGACCGCTCGCGCATCGATCCGCGGATCGCGCGCCAGTGCGACGAAGTGGTCGAGCTGCCGGACGAGTAGCTAGTTCGCGCGCCGCCGGCCGGCACGATGGCCAGGGAACGGGCGCTTACACGGGCCGCCCGGCGCGGGTCCGGCTGACAACGGCCTCCCACAGGAATGTGGGTGCGCTCCTACGCGCCATTCGCCCGGCTACCGGCATTGCCGGCGAGGCCCAGCCGCCAAGATGCGTCCGCCGGCACCGGAAACGGTGTCACGAGATCCAACATCTGAGCGGAGATACCGATGCTTCATTACGCAATCATCTTTTTCGTCATCGCGCTCATTGCAGCCGTGTTCGGCTTCGCCGGCATCGCCGCGGGCGCAGCGGGAATCGCGAAGATCCTGTTCTTCGTGTTCCTGATCCTCGCGGTCGTGAGTTTCATCGCCAATACGGCCAGGAGATGAGAGGTTCCTATGCATAAGTCCAAAGGGTTTGTCAGTGCGGTCATGTTCGTCATGACGCTGGCCATGGTTGCCTGCGCCTCCACTCGGACGCAGAAATCGGCCGGTGAACAGGTCGACGATTCGATCACCACGGGTCGCGTCAAGGCGGCGCTGGTGGCCGACCCGGTGACCAAGGCGCACCAGATCGATGTCGAGACCTTCAAGGGCACCGTGCAGCTGAATGGATTCGTCGACAGCGCGGCGAGCAAGGAGCGCGCCGGAGAAGTTGCCCGCAAGACCAAGGGTGTCACGGCGGTGCGCAACAACCTGACGGTGCGCGCCGACGGCGGTCCGTCCGCCAGGGAGCGCATCGACGATGCGGCCATCACCACCAAGGTGAAGGCGGCACTCGCGGGCGATCCGCGGACCAGGGCCCACCAGATCAACGTGGAAACGCGTGAAGGTGCCGTGCAGCTCTCGGGGTTCGTCGACAGCTCGGAAGCGAAGTCCACCGCCGAGGAACTGGCGCGCGCGGTCGACAACGTGAAGAGCGTGGACAACGAGCTGGACGTGAAGAAATAAGCCTTTCGGTCAGCCGCGTCGAAAATGGGGACAGTCCCTCTTTCCAGGAAAGAGGGACTGTCCCCTTTTCATCACAGCCAGTATTGCAGCGGCAGCCACAGCAGCTCCTTGAGCCGCTCGGCGAGGCCGCGATGGCGCCAGCTCTCCGCCGTGATCCGGCGTGAATCGGCGAGGTCGCGATCGAACGCGGCGTTCATCTCGCGCGCGAAGCCCTGGTCGATCACGCAGACGCTGATCTCGTCGTTGTGCACGAAACTGCGCCAGTCGAAGTTGGTCGACCCGATGGACGACCACACGCCGTCCACCACGATGCTCTTGGAGTGCAGGAACGCGCTTTCCAGCTCGTAGATCTCGACGCCGGCCTCGAGCAGCTCGTCGTAGTGCGCGCGCCCCGCGTAGAACACGCCCGCGAAGTCGCTGTACGAGGGCAGGATCATGCGCACGCGCACGCCGCGGCCGGCCGCCTCCCGCAATGCCTTCTCGAGCGCGTCATCCGGCACGAAATAGGCCATCGTGATGTCGACGCTGCGCTGCGCATACGCGAGGACCGACAGCAGCGTCACGTAGATCACGTTGCGATCGTCGTCCGGCGTGCTCGCGACGATCTGCACCAGCACGTCGCCGCCGCGCACCGCCTGCGGCGTGAACGGCGGCAGCTCGCCCTGGCATTTCGCCCGCGCCCAGGTGTCGCGGAACAGCCGCTCGAGCTCCTTCGCCGCCGTGCCGCGCAGGCCGATGTGCGTGTCACGCCAGCCTTCGTCGATGGCCTTGCGCCGCGACAGGCCGCCGCGCTTCACCTGTTGCGAGGCGATGCGATACGCATGGCTGAAATTCACGCCGCCCGCGTAGGCCTGCTCGCCATCCACGACCACGATCTTGCGATGGTCGCGCTGGTTCAGGCCGGCGAAGCGGTCGTCGAGCGGATTCAGCGGATTGAAAGCGCACAGCGAGATGTCGGCGCTCTTCAGGCCCGCGAGGAACTCCTGCGGCGTGGTCAGCGAGCCGACCGCATCGTAGATCACGAAGATGCGCACGCCGCGCGCGGCCGCCGCCTGCAGCAGCCGGCTCAGGTGCCGGTCGCCCTCGACGGCTTCCTCGAAGATGAAGCTCTCCACGAAGATGTAGTCCCGGGCGCTTTCGATGGCCCTGAACATGGCGCGATAGGTGCTTGGCCCGTCGATCAGCAGCTGCACGCCGTTGCCCGTCAGCAGCGGCGGCGCGCCGAGATCGCGCATCGCGGCGAGGTGGTAGTCGAGCAGCTCCGTCTCGCCGACACGGGCGAGACGCCGGGTTGCCCGCAACCGGGCCGCGCGGCTCACCATGCCGTCGGGGCTCACCAGGTCGACGGGCGTGTGCGAGCGCGACAGCGGCAGGCGCCGCGCGAACGAGACTTCGGGAAGGACCTGACAACCCGTCAGGGCGGCGGCGCCGAGGAACAGCAGGACCGCCGGGAGGATGGCCGTCCACCGGCCGCTGGGCCGGTGGACGGACAGCTCCGTGGAGGAATGACGCGAAATGTTTTCGAGGGGAGGGGCTCGTCGCGTCACTCTTCCACTCTCCACTAGACTGGGCCAGTATCCGCAAAGCTCCGGCTGCGCGCGCGCAGTTGGCGCGCCGAAATGCTGTCGGTCCTGTCCTACCCGGCGTTCGCAGCAAATCCGAATGTGACCCCAGGATCGCCCGGGCGATCCTGCGTATATAAAAGGAGCCAGCCAACATGCACGCCCCCGCCAACCAGCCGGAATTCGCGGCCCCGGCCGATCCGGCAGTCGATGAACTGAACCACATCGTCGAGCAGGCCGAGGCCCTGCTGCAGAAGCTGGGCGACGAGACGAGCGAGACCGCCGCGGCGGTGCGCGAGCGGGTCTCCCGGACTCTGGAACAGGCGCGGGCGCGGCTCGCGACCACGGCGACGGAGGCCGAAGAAGTCGCCGCTTCGCTCGCCGACCAGGCCGACGACTATGTGCGACGCAATCCCTGGCAGGCGGTCGCGATCGCCGCCGTGTTGGGAGGCGTGCTGACCTTCCTGCTGGCGAGGCCCCGCCAGAAGTGAGCGACGGCGGCCGACAACCCGAGGCCACGCCGCAGGCCAGCGACATCGACGAAGCCGCGCACCCGGCGCGGGAGATGTCGCTGCACCTGCTGCGCATGCTGGAAACACGCATGGAGGCCGCCGGCCTGGTGCTGCAGGCCGAGGGCCAACGGCTCATCGGGCGCCTGCAGCTGCAGGTGCTGGCGGGAGCCGCGGGATTCATCGCGCTGTGGGGCGGCATCGTGCTGCTGGCCATCGCGCTGCCGCCGCACCTGCGCGTGCCGGTGCTCGCCGCGGTGATCGCGGCGTTCGTGCTGCTCGCCGCCTGGGCGCTGCTGCGCGCGCGGCGCATGATCGCCGGCCGCGAGGTGGGCTCGGTGGCGTGGCTGCTGGATTCGATGAAGCTCGATCTCGAGGTGCTGGCGCGCGCGCTCGCGCCGCCGCCGGCGGCCGCGCAGCCACCGCCTGCCGAACCGCCGCGGAGCTCCGGTGATCTCGCCGCTTGAGCGCGCGCGCCTGCTGGACGCGGAGATGCGGCTGCAACGCGCCTGGCTGGAGCTCAACCTGCGCGCCGTGTCGCACGCCGCGCGCCAGTCGCCGTGGGCAAAGCTGCACGCGCTCAGGCTCGGCAACGTCGGGATGTCCATACTCAAGCACCGGTCATTGTGGATCGCGGCGGTCAGCCTGCTGATCAACCTGTACCGGCGACACGCCAGGAAGGAGAAAGCCGCATGAACGCCAACATCAAGGATCCTTTCATCACCGACGTCGAGACCCTGCGCAATCGCGCGCGCGACCAGATCATGAAGGGCGCGGTGACGCCGAGCTTCCCGGAAGCCGACCGCAAGGCCATCGTGGAGCTGCTGAACACGGCACTCGCGACCGAGATCGTCTGCGTGCTGCGATACAAGCGCCACTACTTCGTGACGCACGGCATCCGCGCGAAATTCGTCGCGCAGGAATTCCTCGAGCACGCCAACGAGGAGCAGGCGCACGCCGACCAGCTCGCCGAGCGCATCGTGCAGCTCGGCGAGGACCCGGACCTGAACCCGGCGACGCTGCTCGGCCGCGCGCACTCGGAATACGACCAGGAGACCTCGCTGCGCAAGATGCTGGAGGCCGACCTGGTCGCCGAGCGCATCGCGATCGAGAGCTACCGCGAGATGATCCGCTTCATGGGCGAGAAGGATCCGACCTCGCGACGCCTCATGGAGGCCATCCTCGCGCAGGAGGAGGAGCACGCCGAGGATCTGGTCGACTTGCTCGAAGACGTTCCCAAGGACTGAGCGGCGCGCTCGCGAGGGCATGATGACCGCGAAGGAGCCGGCCTCGGTCCCGGAAGTCATGGGGCACGAGGAGGAATTCGAGGCGCGCGTCGCGGCGCGCACCGAGGAGTTGTCGACGCTGTCGACCAACCTGCTGCGCATGATGGAACACGAGCGTTCGCAGCTGGCGAAGGAATTGCACGACGAGCTCGGCGGCCTGATCACGGCGGCCAAGATGGACATGGCGTGGCTGCAGGCGCGCATCGGCGGCTCGCTCGATGCGGCCAGCGAGGATAAATTCCGCTCGGTCGTGCAGATGCTGAACCAGGCGATGACGCTGAAGCGACGCGTGGTCGAGTCGCTGCGCCCGTCGCTGCTGGATCACTTCGGGCTCGCGGTGGCGCTGCGCAGCCATTTCGACGAGCGCTGCGCGACCGCCGGCATCGA
>DASTHJ010000484.1:0-11648 GCA_035718265.1 Steroidobacteraceae bacterium
AACTGTACGTCGCGCCGAACGTGCCCCTGGCCAACTACCGGCGCGTGATGCTCGATCCCGTCGAGATCAACTTCAGGGACGGCTGGCGGCGCCAGCATCCGGCCATGGACGACCGGGAATTCGCGCTGCTGCGCACGCGCCTGGCCGAGGCGCTGCGCGAGAAGCTGCTGGGCGAGCTCGCCAACGGCGGCTACGTGCTGGCGGAGGCGCCGGACAAGGACGTGCTGCGGCTGCGCGCCGTCGTCGACGACGTGGACTTCGCCGCGCCCGAAGCCGGTGCCGACAAGCGCACGCTGGCCTACGTCGACGGTGAGATGACCTTGAAGCTGCAGGGCTTCGACGCGCCGAGCGGCGCGCTGGTCGCGCGCGCGAGCGATCACGAGGAAGACCAGGACAGACGCATCCTGCTGCCGGCCGATCGCGTCAGCGCCATGGTCAACGCGCAGAGGTTTTTCGAGAAATGGGCGCAGGCCTTGCGCAGTGCGCTCGACGTGGCCCAGGTGCAGGCGGGCGCGCGGACGCCGCAGCAGTAGCGGACCTTCAATCCGTGAATGAAGCCGTCGTCTTGCGGCGGACTTCGTCCGCGGTCACGCCCGGCGCGAGCTCCAGCAGCTTGAACGGCGAATGCCGGTCCGGCCGCTCGAATACCGCCAGGTCCGTGATCAGCATGTCCACGCAATTGGCACCGGTCAGCGGCAGCCCGCAACGCGGCTTGAACTTCGGCGAGCCGTCCCTGGAGTTGTGCTCCATGACCACGACCACGCGACGCACGCCGGCCACGAGGTCCATGGCGCCGCCCATGCCCTTGACCATCTTGCCGGGCACCATCCAGTTGGCGAGGTCGCCGTTCTCGGCCACCTCGAGCGCGCCGAGCACCGACAGGTTGATGTGTCCGCCGCGGATCATGCCGAAGCTGTCGGACGAGGAGAAATACGCCGAGGTGGGTAGTTCGGTGATGGTCTGCTTGCCGGCGTTGATGAGGTCCGGGTCCTCCTCGCCCTCGTACGGAAACGGCCCCATGCCGAGCATGCCGTTCTCCGACTGCAGCACCACCTTCATGCCGGCCGGAATGTAGTTGGCCACCAGCGTCGGGATGCCGATGCCGAGGTTCACGTAGTAGCCGTCGCGCAGTTCCTTGGCCGCGCGCTTCGCCAGGTCTTCACGGGTCCAGGGCACGGTCAGCTCCTCTTGCGCACCGTGCGCTGCTCGATGCGTTTCTCGTAGCGCGCGCCGCGCACGATGCGCTGCACGAAGATGCCGGGCGTGTGCACGTGATCGGGGTCGATCTCGCCGGGCTCGACCAGGTGCTCGACTTCCGCGACCGTCACGCGCCCCGCGGTGGCCATCATCGGATTGAAGTTGCGCGCGGTCTTGCGGTACACGAGGTTGCCCTCGCTGTCGCCCTTCCACGCCTTGATGATGGCGAGGTCGGCCGTGAGCCCGGTCTCCAGCACGAACGTGTCGCCGTCGACCACGCGGGTTTCCTTGCCCTCGGCGACCACGGTGCCCGCGCCGGTGCGCGTGTAGAAGCCGTAGATGCCCGCGCCGCCCGCGCGGATGCGCTCGGCCAGCGTGCCCTGCGGGTTGAACTCCAGCTCCAGTTCCTTCGCGAGGAACTGGCGCTCGAACTCCTTGTTCTCGCCGACGTACGAGGAGATCATCTTGCGGATCTGCCGCGTCTCGAGCAGCAGCCCGAGGCCGAAGCCGTCGACGCCGGCGTTGTTGGAGATCACGGTCAGGTGCTTCGCGCCCGACTCGCGCAGCGCGAGGATCAGGTTCTCCGGGATGCCGCACAGCCCGAAGCCGCCGGACATCACCGTCATGCCGTCGCGCGTCAGCCCCGCGAGCGCGGACTTCGCGTCCGGGTAGACCTTGCCGTCAGGTTTTGGGGGCATCGATCTGCTTCGCTGGATGTGCGGCGGCGAACGCCGGCAGGTGGTTGCAGTTCTCCCAGATCAGCGCGAGCCGCGGATACTTCGCCGGCTCGATGCCGAAGCGCTGCGCGGCATACATCTGCGGCACCAGGCAGCAATCGGCCATGGTGGGCGTGTCGCCGTGGCTGAACCTGCCGGACAGGTGATCGCGCTCGATGTGCGCGGCATACGCGTCCAGCCCGCGCGTGATCCACTCGCGCAGCCAGGCGCTGATCGCCGCGTCGTCGAGCTTCAGCACCTCCTTCAGGTACTTGGTCGTGCCGGTGTTCTGCAGCGGCTGGACGTCGCAGGCGATGATCTGCGAGAGCATGCGCACGCGCGCGCGGCCTTCCGGATCGCGCGGCAGCAGCGCCGGCTGGTGGTGCATCTCGTCGAGGTACTCGATGATGGCCAGCGACTGCGAGAAGCGCTGGCCGTTGTGCACCAGCGTGGGCACGCGGCCCTGCGGATTCACGTCGCGGTACGCCTTGCCGAACTGCTCGCCGCCGTTCCTGACCAGGTTCACGCCGTGGTAGGCGTACGGCAGCGACTTCAGGTTGAGCGCGATGCGCACGCGGTACGAGGCGGAACTTCTCCAGTAGCTGTACAGCTCCAGACTCAAATGACACCCCGGCGGATCTGGTCGAGTTCGATGGACTCGAACAATGCCTTGAAATTGCCCTCGCCGAAACCCTGGTTGCCCTTGCGCTGGATGATCTCGAAGAAGATCGGACCGATGACATTGGCCGTGAAGATCTGCAGCAGCACGCCCTCGCCGTTCGCGCCGTTCCCGTCAATCAGAATGCGCCGCTTCTCGAGCTCGGCGACGTCCTCGCGGTGCCCGGCGACGCGCTTGTCGATCGCCTCGTAATACGTGTCCGGGGTATCCTGGAACGCGACGCCGCGGGCGCGCAGCACGTCGACCGTGCGGTAAATGTCGTCGGTCGCGAGCGCGATGTGCTGGATGCCCTCGCCCTTGTACTCGCGCAGGTATTCCTCGATCTGCGACTTGTCGTCCTGCGACTCGTTGATCGGGATGCGGATCTTGCCGCAGGGACTGGTCAACGCACGCGAGAACAGCCCGGTCTTCTTGCCCTCGATGTCGAAGTAGCGGATCTCGCGGAAATTGAACAGCCGCTCGTAGAACTCGCACCACTTGTCCATGTTGCCGCGGTGCACGTTGTGCGTCAGGTGGTCGATCTGCGCGAGTCCGGCCGGCTCCAGCGCCTGCGGCGCCACCGGCTTGAAATCCACGTCGTATATCGAGCGGTCGCCGTAGCGGTCGACGAAATAGATCAGCGAGCCGCCGATGCCCACGATGGCGGGAATGTTGAGCTCCATGGGCCCGACGCTGCCGCGATGCGGCTCGGCGCCAAGTTGCATGGCGCGCTCGAAGGCGGCCGCGGCATCGCGCACGCGGAATCCCATGGCGCACACCGACGGCCCGTGCGCCTGCGCGAAGCGCTGCGCGAACGAGTCCGGCTCGGCGTTGATGATGAAGTTGATGTCGCCCTGCGAATGCAGCGTGACATTCTTGCTGCGGTGTCGCGCGACCACGGGGAACCCGAGCCGCTCGAACAGGCTGCGCAGCAGCTGGGGATCGGGCGCGGTGTACTCGACGAACTCGAAGCCGTCCGTCCCCATCGGATTGGCGACAGATGCGTCAGCCATGACTGGCCTCCGGAACGAAATTGATTTAGTTTCAATTGTAACCAATGGCGCCGCGTCCGAAACTGCATCTCGAGAAATTTCTGCCATACCGGCTGTCGGTATTGTCCAATACCGTCAGCACGGCCATCGCGTCCGCGTATTTCATGAACTTCGGGCTTTCCATTCCCGAGTGGCGCATCATGGCCGTGGTGGCCGCGAACCCGGGACTTTCCGCCGCCGAAGTGACGGCGCGTACGGCCATGGACAAGGTCGCGGTGAGCCGCGGCGTGGCCGCGCTGCTCGCCTCGGGCCGCCTGCATCGCACCACCGCGCCGGCCGATCGCCGTCGCACGCACCTCGCGCTGACGCCGGCCGGACAGCGCGTGTACGCACGCGTCGTGCCGATGGCGCTGCAGTACGAGCGCAACCTGGTCGCGCCGCTCAACAAGCGCGATCGCGCGACGCTCGACCGGCTGGTGCGCGTGTTGCTAGGTCGCGCGGTCGAGCTCGGCCCGGCGCACGCCGACTGAGCGACGCTGCCCGCATGTATAATCGCGCGCCTTCCTGAGGGTTTCGCATGCTCGGCAAGATTCCCGCCGCCCGCCTCGCGCTGATCGAGAAGATCGCCGCGCAGGCGACCCGCTCGGTACCCGCGGCGCGCCGCCGGCTCACCGTGGAGTTCATCCGCGGCTTCTTCCGCGGCGTCGCCGAGGACGACCTGCGCATGCACGCGCCGCGCGACCTGGCGGCGGCCGCGCTCTCGCACCTGGACTTCGGCCGGGTCCGCAAGGGCCAGCAGGCGCTGGTCGGGCTGGCGCCGGCGATCGAGGGCGACGCCGGCCTGGCGCACCGCGCGCTGCTGCGCGTGGTCGCGCCCGACATGCCCTTCCTGGTCGATTCGCTCGGCATCGTGTTCAGCTCGATGAACATCGGCGTGCACCTGATCGTGCACCCGGTGCTGAACGTGCGCCGCGACGGCGGCGGCCGGCTGCTCGAGTTCAGCGCCGGGAGCAGCGCGCCGGCGGAATCCTGGCAGATGATCGAGATCGACAGGCCGGCCGACGAGGCGCAGGCGCGCGAGCTGCTGCGGCGCCTGCACGCGGCGCTCGACGACGTGCGCAAGGCGGTGGGCGATTTCCGCGCGATGCTCGAGCGCGCGCGCGCCATTGCCAACCAGCTGGAGCGCACGCCCGTGCCGGTGCCGCGCTCGCACGTCGCCGAGGCACGCGCGCTGCTCTCGTGGATGCACGACGGCCACTTCGTGTTCCTCGGTTATCGTCACTACCAGCTGCGGCGCGGCCGTTCGCGCGACGTGCTGGTGCGCGACCCGGACAGCGGGCTCGGCATCCTGCGCGGCACGCGCGGCCGCAATCCCGCGCCGATCGTGCTGACCGGCGAGATCCGCAGCAAGGCGCGCGAGCCCGACCTGCTGGTGCTGACCAAGGCGAACACGCCGTCCACGGTGCATCGCGCGAGTTATCTCGACTACGTCGGCGTCAAGACCTTCGATGCGGCCGGCAACGTCAACGGCGAGCACCGCTTCCTGGGCCTGTGGACCTCGAGCGCGTATCACAGCTCGCCGGCCGAGATTCCGCTGCTGCGGCGCAAGCTCGAGGCGGTGATCCAGCACTTCGGCCTGCCGGCGCAGAGCCACGACGCCAAGGCGGTCGTGAACGTCATCGAGAACTTTCCGCGCGACGAGCTGTTCCAGATGTCGACCGCCGAGCTCATCGCGAGCGTGCGCGGCATCGTCAACCTGTACGAGCGGCGCCGCGTGCGCCTGTTCGCGCGCCGCGACGCCTACGGGCGTTTCTATTCCTGCCTGGTGTACGTGCCGCGCGACCGCTACAACACCGAGGTGCGCGAGCGCATCGAGCGCATCGTGCGCCGGCGCTTCGGCGGCACCGACGTGGAGTCGCAGGTGCAGATCTCGGATTCACAGCTCGCGCGCCTGCATCTGCTGGTGCGCACGCCGCAGGAGGCGCGCCGCGTCGAGGACGTCGCCGGCATCGAGGCCGAGATCGCCGCCGCCGCCGCCACCTGGGAGGACCGCCTGCAGCAGGCGCTGATCGCGCGCGGCATGGCACGCGACGCGGCCGAGCGTGCGAACCGCTACGCGCGCATGTTCCCGGCCACCTACCGCGCCGAGGTGGAGCCGGCGCAGGCGCTGGAGGACATCGCCGACCTCGAAGCGCTGTCCGCCGAGCCGTCGGTGCCGCAGCTCAACCTGCGCCCGCACGCCGGCGGGCCGGCGAACCACGTGCACCTGCGCATCCTGCGTTCGGGCGGCCTGATCCCGATCTCCGACATCCTGCCGATGCTGGAGAATTTCGGGCTGCGCGTGCTGGAGGAGCACGGCTACACGCTGAGCGCCGAGCGCGACACGGTGATCCAGGATTTCCGCCTCGAGGCGCGCGACGTGAAGCGCGCGGATTTCGTCGCGCTGGAGCCGCTGTTCAAGGAGGCGTTCCTCGCCGCCTGGCGCGGCGAAATCTCCAACGACGGTTTCAACCGGCTGCTGCTGTGCGCCTCGCTGCACGCGCGCGAGATCGTGATGCTGCGCGCCTGCTGCCGCTACCTGCTGCAGACCGGCATCCCGTTCAGCCAGTCCTACATGGAGAGCGTACTGGTCGCGCAGGCCGGTATCGCCCGCCACCTCGTCAAGCTGTTCCAGACGCAGTTCGGCCTGCAGGTGCGCCAGCGCGAGAGCGCGGCGCAACGCATCCACCAGTCGATCCTGCGCGCGCTCGACCGGGTCGCAAGCCTCGACCAGGACCGCATCCTGCGCGCCTACCTGTCGGTGATCCGCGCGACGCTCAGGACCAACTACTACCAGCTCGGAGCCGACGGCAGGCCCAAGTCGTGGATGTCGTTCAAGCTCGATCCCCAGGCCATCCCCGAGCTGCCGCTGCCGCGACCGAAGTTCGAGATCTTCGTCTACAGCACGCGCGTCGAGGGCGTGCACCTGCGCATGGGCTACGTGGCGCGCGGCGGCATCCGCTGGTCGGACCGGCGCGAGGACTACCGCACCGAAGTGCTCGGCCTCATGAAAGCGCAGAACGTCAAGAACACGGTCATCGTGCCGGTGGGCGCCAAGGGCGGGTTCTATCCCAAGCACCTGCCCGCGGGAGCAGCGCGCGAGGAGATCCAGAAGGAAGGCATCGCCTGCTACCAGACCTTCATCCGCGGCCTGCTGGACGTCACCGACAACATCGTGAACGGCAGGACCGTGGTGCGTCCCGGCATCGTGCGCCGCGACGGCGACGATGCGTACCTGGTGGTCGCGGCGGACAAGGGCACCGCCACGTTCTCGGACATCGCCAACTCCATCTCGATCGAGTACGGCCACTGGCTCGGCGACGCGTTCGCCTCGGGCGGCTCGGCCGGCTACGACCACAAGGGCATGGGTATCACGGCGCGCGGCGCGTGGGAGTGCGTCAAGCGCCACTTCCGCGAGATGGGCGTCGACATCCAGTCGCAGGAGTTCACCTGCGCCGGCATCGGCGACATGTCGGGCGACGTGTTCGGCAACGGCATGCTGCTGTCGAAGCACACCAGGCTCGTGGCGGCCTTCGACCACCGGCACATCTTCCTCGACCCGAAGCCGGATGCGGCCACGGCCTTCCGCGAGCGCGAGCGCCTGTTCCGTCTGCCGCGCTCGAGTTGGGACGACTACTCGCGCAAGCTGATCTCGCGCGGCGGCGGCGTCTGGCCGCGCAGCGCGAAATCGATCCCGCTCGCGCCCGAGGCGCGCGCGCTGCTCGGCCTCGAGGCCGCGAGCGCGACGCCCGTCGAGGTGCTGCGCGCCATCCTGCGCATGCCGGTCGACTTGTTGTGGAACGGCGGCATCGGCACCTACGTGAAGGCGCACGACGAATCGCACGCCGAGGTGCACGACCGCGCCAACGATGCGATCCGCGCCGATGGCCGCGAGGTGCGCGCGCGCGTCATCGGCGAAGGCGGCAACCTCGGTTGCACGCAGCGCGGGCGCGTCGAGTACGCGCAGGCCGGCGGGCCGGAGCAGCGCGGCGGGCGCATCAACACCGATTTCATCGACAATTCCGCGGGCGTGAACACCTCGGACGTCGAGGTGAACATCAAGATCCTGCTGGCCGACGTGGCGCGCCGGGGCCGCGTGACACGCGCGGCCCGGGACAAGCTGTTGGCCAGCATGACCGACGAAGTCGCGGCGCTGGTCCTGCGCAACAACTACCTGCAGAGCCAGGCGCTCTCGGTGCTGGAACAGCGCGCGACCGAGCGGCTCGCCGAATACCAGAGCCTGGTGCGCGCGCTGGAGCGCGGCGGACACCTGAATCGCGCCATCGAATACCTGCCCGCCGACGACGAATTCGCCGAGCGGCGCAAGCAGCGCCAGGGCCTCACGCGACCGGAGCTGTCGGTGGTGCTGGCGTACAGCAAGATCTGGCTCAACAACCACCTGCTGGATTCGGACCTGCCGGACGATCCGTACTTCGCGAGCGAGGTGCAACGCTATTTCCCCGCGCCGCTGCCCTCGCGCTATGCGCGCGCGATCACGCGGCATCGCCTGAAGCGCGAGATCGTCGCCACGCAGACCACCAACAGCCTCGTGAACCGCATGGGACCGGTGTTCGTGACGCGCGCCCAGCAGGACACGGGCGCGGATCCGGCCGTGATCTCGCGCGCCTACACCATCGCGCGCGAGGTGTTCGCGATGCGCGCGGTGTGGAGCGACATCGAGGCGCTCGACAACCGCGTGCCGGCCAACGTGCAGTACGGCATGTTGTTCCGCACCGCGCGGCTGTTGCGCCACGTGAGCTATTGGCTGCTGCGAAACCGCGATCCGCAGCTGTCCATCGAAGCGGCGATCCGCGAGCTGCGCGCCGGCGTGCAGGCGCTCGACGCCGGCCTCGACGCGGCACTCATGGGCGGCGCGCGCGCGCAGCACGATGCGGTGCTCACGGAGCTCGCCGGTCACGGCGTGCCGGAGAAGCTCGCGCGCCGCGTGGCGCGACTGGGCGTGCTCGAGCCCGCCCTGGACATCGTGGCGCTGGCGCGCGGCGAGCGGGTGCCGGTGGCCGACGTGGCGCGCACCTACTTCGGACTGGGCGTGGCGCTCGGGCTCGACTGGCTGCACGTCGAAATCGACCGGCTCGCCGTCGAGGGCTCCTGGCAGGCGACCGCGCGCACCGGGCTGCGCGATGCGGCCATGCGCGCGCATCGCGAGCTCACGCAACAGGTGCTGCGCACGGCGGGCGGCCGGCGCGGCAACGAGAAGCTCGAACGCTGGAGCACGGCACGCGGCGAGGCGCTCACCGCCTGGAAGCGCACGCTCACCGAGATGCGCAGCGTCGGCACGTCGGACTTCGCCACGCTGACCGTGGGCGTGGACGCCGTGCGCGGCCTGGCCGGCTAGCAATTGTCGGCCTCCCTCCTGATCACCAGCCGGGAGCGTCCCGAGACGCTCGCGGCGGTGCTCGCCAGCGTCGAGCGGCAGCGCGTCGCGCCCGACGAGATCATCGTCGCCGACGACGGCTCCGGCCCGGCCACGCAGGCCGTGATCCGCGATTTTCTGGCGCGATCGAAGGTCCCGGCGCGCCTCGTGTCGCAGCCGCACGCCGGCTTTCGCGCCGCGCGCCTGCGCAACCTGGCCATCGCGGCCGCGCGCCACGAGTACCTGGTGTTCATCGACGGCGACATGCTGCTGCACGCGCAGTTCCTGGCCGATCACCTGCGCTGCGCGCGCCGCGGCTGGTTCACGCAGGGGGTGCGCGCGCATGCCGACGCCGCGCTGAGCGCGCGGCTGGTGCGAGACCCGGCGCGCTACCCGTCGGTGGCCACCCGTGGCCTCGGCGGCCTGCGCCGCGCCTATCTACTGCACGCGCCGCCGCTGGCGCGTGCCTGTCGGCGGGTCGCGAACGCCTTCGTGGCCGTCAAGGCCTGCAACCTGGCCGCCTGGCGCGACGACCTGCTGCGCGTCAACGGCTTCGACGAGGAATTCGTCGGCTGGGGGCCCGAGGACAAGGAACTTTGCGCGCGCCTGGTGCATGCCGGCGTGCGCCGCCAGACGCTGTGCTTCGGGGGCATCGCCTGCCACCTGCACCACCCGCCGGTCTCCCGGGCCACGCTGCCCGCAAATCTCGCGCGGCTCGCGGCCACGCGCGCCACGCGCCGGATCCGCGCGGCGCACGGCCTGGACGGGCACCGGTAAGCGGCGCGCGGGCGCGCAAGATGCCCGCGATATCGATAACATGTCGCCCCCTTTGATCTGGAGGTTTGCATGCCCGCCATTTCCGCCCCGGGAAAGTTGATCCTGGTCCGTCACGGCCAGAGCGTCTGGAACGTGGAGAACCTGTTCACCGGCTGGCACGACGTGGATCTGTCCGACCAGGGACGTCTGGAAGCGCGCTCGGCGGGCGTGGAAATCAGCAAGGCCGGGCTCACGCCCGACATCTGCTTCACCTCGGTGCTGAAGCGCGCGATCCGCACGCTGTGGATCGTGCTCGACGAACTGGACCGCATGTGGCTGCCCGTGGAGCGCAGCTGGCGGTTGAACGAGCGCCACTACGGCGCGCTGCAGGGCCTCGACAAGGCGCAGACCGTGGAGAAACACGGCGAGGCGCAGGTGAAGATCTGGCGCCGCAGCTATGACATTCCGCCGCCGCCGCTGGACGTCAGCGACGCGCGCCATCCGGTCAACGACCGCCGCTACGCCGGGCTCGATCCACGCGTGCTGCCGGCCAGCGAGTCGCTCAAGGACACGCTGGCGCGCGTGCTGCCGTTCTGGAACGACCGCATCGTGGCCGAGCTCAAGCTCGGCAAGAACGTGCTCGTGGCGGCGCACGGCAATTCGCTGCGCGCCATGGTGAAGATGCTCGACAACGTCAGCGAGGCGGACATCACCGATCTCAACATCCCCACCGGCGTGCCGCTGGTGTACGAGCTCGACGCGAACCTGAAGCCGCTGAAGAGCGGTTATCTCGGCGATCCGCAGGCGGTCAAGGCCGCGGCGGAAGCCGTCAAGAACCAGACGAAGAAGAAAGCCGGCTAGGCGCGACCGGCCAGGAGCGGCGCGCTCAATCCCGGGCCGGCGTGATCGGCACCTGCTTGGCCGACCAGCCGTCGTAGCGGCCTTCGCGCTGCGTCGCCGCGTCGGTGAGCCGCCGGCTCAGCTCCTGCATGTCGGGCACCGTGAGCTGCATCGACTTGTGCAGGTGCACGACGTAGCGCAGGTCGCCGTTGTCGGGAGTGTCCCTGAGCTCGCCGTCGAAGCCCTCGCCGCGGAACTGGAGCAGCACCTGTTCGGCGGCCACGCTCGCGCGGAAGGCGAGGAAGAAGTCCACGTCGTGCGGCTTGAACGGATCCGAGCCGCGCTTGCGCAGCTGGTCGATCAGTCGCGCATCCCAGGAATCGTTCTGTCGCTGGCGCAGCTTCTGCAGGTTCTGCCAGATGCGCCAGCCGGCGACCAATCCGCCGAAGATCGCGAAGACGTACAACCACTCGATGGAAAACGACATGCCGCTACTCGTCCTCGGCGATGGTCACCTTGAGGCCCGACAACGCCGGCGTGATCTCGACCTGGCAGGACAGCCGTGAATTCTCGCGTCGATGCGCCAGCTCGCTGACCAGCTCGCGCTCGTCCGACATCGGCGGCGGCAGCTTGTCCACCCATTCCGGATCGACGTAGACGTGGCAGGTGGCGCACGAGCACATGCCGCCGCAGATCGCGGCCACGCCGTAGTCCAGCTCGCGCAACACTTCCATCACCTTGAGCCCGGGCTTCGCCTCGACTTCGTGGGAGACACCGTCCCGATCGATCACCTGCAACTTCGTCATTCCTGGACCATCGACTGTGAAAACGCGGCGCTAAGTGTGCCGGGGTTCCCCGTCGGGCGCCAGCGAGAGCGCGCGCCGCAGGGCGGTAGTCTCCAGTTGCAGATCGGTGGCGGGCACGTTGCGCGACAAGCGTCGCGCCCGGTACCACAGGTATGTCAGAAGATTGAACACGCGCGTCAGCTCGACCAGCATGTCGGGCGTCACGCCGCGCGCATCCAGGCCGGAGGCGGCCAGCAGCAGCGGCCCGTGCGCGACGGCGCGCGGGTAGTA
>DASTHJ010000485.1:0-7477 GCA_035718265.1 Steroidobacteraceae bacterium
CCATCACCAGCTGGACATTCAGATCCATGCCGCGCGCGCCGTCGCCAGGGCCATAACCGAGGAACCACTTCTGGCGGATGAAGCCGTCCTTCGCGAGTTGCGCGGCACGCTTCGCAGCCAGCGGCGGATCGATCGAGAAACCGAGACAGCTGCCGTACACGGGCACCGGGTACTGGGTGGGCCCACCCAACAAGCGGAACACGGGGACCTCGAACACGCGGCCGCGCAGGTCCCACAGCGCATTGTCGATGTAGCTGATGGCCATCATGTAATGGCCTGCGCGCGAATGGCGGTTCGAGCGGTACATCTGGTCCCAGATGCGCTCCACGGCCAGGGCATGCTGGCCGATGACCAGCGGCCGCAAGTTGCCGAGCAGCACGGGCAGTGCCTCGCGATCCACGGCGCCGTAAATGCCCTCGGCACCGCCGCGCGTGCGGATGCGCACGTAGTAGTGAGTCAGCGGCCGCTGCTCTTCTTTGGTGCCGGCGGCCGGATCGTTGAAGGGCTTCGGGCGCCGCTCCTCGTACAGGTGCAGCGGATTCACCTGGTACTGGCGGTTCAGTCCCGGCACGAGCGCAAGCGTGCCCGAGAGCTTCAGCACGTCGACTTCGCTGATGAGCAATGCGTCGTCGGAGGCCGCGGCCGCGAACGCATCGCGCGTGAAGGTCGGCAGCCAGGCGAGCGCAGCGCCCGCGCCCACGTGTTGCAGGAACTCTCGTCGTCGCATGCGCGCTCCTGGTGGCAGACGCGCGAGCTTATCGCGCCGCGAGATCCTTGTAGAAGAACACCGTGCCGCAGAAGGCGCCGTCCGGCAGCAGCGCGTAGCGCGGCACGGTACCGACGCGCGTCCAGCCGCCGCGCTCGTACAGTCGCTCGGCCTCGGCGCTGGCGGTGTCCAGCACCAGCAACGTACGGCCCGACTCGTGCGCGGCGCGTTCCGCCGCTTCGAGCAGCCGCGCGCCCACACCGCGGCCGCGCGCACTCCGGCGCACCAGCATTTTCGAGATGTCGGCGCGATGCGGCTGGTTTTCCTGCGGCGCCCAGATGGCCTGCGCCGTGCCGAGGATTCCGCCCTGCGAATCTTCGGCCACGAGCAGCGCACGTTCGTCGCGCGCCAGGCTTTCACCGACGCCGCGCCAATAGCCTTCGGCCTTGGGCCTGGTCATCGGCCACATGAAATTCACCGAGGCGCCGCCCTCGACGCAATCGACGAGCACGTCGGAGAGCCCGGCGAGCTCGCGCGCGCCGATCTGTTGCAGGCGCCGGATCACTCGTTCGAGGCGCGTTCTTCGGCGACGCGCTTGTCGAGACGCTGGCGCGCGCCGGCCGCATACGCCTTGCAGGCGCCGGTGTCGAGCAGAGGATTGACCTTGGGGTTTTCCTTCCAGCGCGCGAGCTTCGCGTCGAGGTCCACGAACCCGGGATGCGCGGCGAGCAGGATGTCGCAGGGCAGGTTGGCCACGGTGTCGATCGAACGCTCGAACGATTCGACGCGGCTCGCATGCTGCGCGTCGCCCGTGAAACGGAAACCCGGCGCCGACACCGAGTTCAGGCTGTCCGCATAGACGATGTGCAGGCAGACCTTGTTCCCGGCCTTGCTCTCGCATTCGAGCCAGCTCCAGGTGGTGCCGCCGGGCGTATGGCCCGGCGTGAAATGCGCCGTGACCGCGAGATCGCCGACGCGCAGGGTCTCGCCGTCGGCGATGGCACGCACGGGACGCACCGGTGCGTAGTCGTTGTCCTTGGGTCCGAAGCCGAACTGCGGGTCCTCTTCGGTCGGCCCGCCGCGCTCCAGCGCGAGCTTGCTCGCCGGGCTGGCGGCCACCTCGGCGTGGCTGGCGCGCGCCAGCGCGGCGATGCCGCCCGCATGGTCGTAGTGCGTGTGCGAGTTCAGGATGAGCTTGACGTCGGTCAGCTTGAAGCCGGCCGCGGCGATGTTCCGGGCGATCAGCGGCGCCGACTGCGGCAGGCCGCCGTCGATCAGGATGTGTCCCTGGGGCGAGGTGATCAGCATGGACCCGAGGCCGCCGGTGCCGACGAACCAGGTGTTGCCATACACGCGAAACGGCTCGCGCGGTTGGTTCCATTCATCGCAGGCGTCGCAGACGTGCGGTGGATCGGCGATCACGTCGGCGGCGAACGCGGCCGGGCACGAGAAGGACGACAACAGGAAGATCGGCAGCAGGCGGCTTTTCATGCGCGCACTTTGTTCGATGGGCGCGTCGGGGTCAATCGTCAGGCGACGCGCGCGTGCGCCGCGCCCGCGCCGGAGTCGAGTGGCAACCCGACGTAGTTCTCGGCCATGCCGGTCTGCGCGACTCTCGATTCGAACAGGTATTCGAGCTCGCTCTGCTGCATGCGCTCGGCGAAGCGGTCGCCGGGAAATGCATGCAGCAGGCGCGTCATCCACCAGGAGAACCGTTCGGCGCGCCAGATGCGCCGCAGGCAGCGGGGCGAGTACGCGTCGAGCGGCGCTTCGCTGCGGTCTCGATAGAAGTCCCGCAGCGCCTCGTGCAGGTAGAACACATCGCTGACTGCCAGGTTGAGTCCCTTGGCGCCCGTCGGCGGCACGATGTGTGCCGCGTCGCCCGCGAGGAACAGCCGGCCGAAGCGCAGCGGTTCGGCCACGAAGCTGCGCAATGGCGCGATGCTCTTTTCGATGCACGGCGCGGCGGCCACCTGTGCGGCGATGTCCTCGCTCATGCGCCGCCGGAATTCGTCCCAGAACCGGCTGTCGCTCCAGTCGGCGACGCGATCCTCGAGCGGACACTGCACGTAGCAGCGCACGCGGGTCGGCGAGCGCAGGCTGGCGAGCGCGAAGCCGCGTGCGGAGTTGGCATAGATCAGCTCCGGCCAGGGCGGCGGCACGTCCGCGAGCACGCCCAGCCAGCCGAACGGGTACACGCGTTCGTACACGTGCATGCGGTCGTCGGGAATGCTGCGCCGGCAGACGCCGTGGAAGCCATCGCAGCCGGCGATGAAATCGCAGGCGATTTCGTGGACCTCGCCGCGATGGCGGTAGCCGACGCGCGGCCTGCCGCCATCCCAATCGAGCGGCATCACGTCCTCCGCCTCGTAGATGCTGGTCGCGCCGCCGGCGCGCCGCGCCTCCATGAGGTCGCGCGTGATCTCCGTCTGCCCGTACACGGTCACGCTCTTGCCGACCAGCTCGCGCAATGCGATGCGGTGCCGCCGGCCGCGGAAGCCGATTTCGACGCCGTCGTGCCGCAGGCCTTCCGCATGCACGCGGGCGGCGACGCGGGCGTGCTCGAGGATTCCGACGGTGCCGGGCTCGAGTACGCCGGCGCGGATGCGGCCGAGCACGTATTCGGCGCTGCGCCGTTCGAGGATGACGTTGTCGATGCCTTCGCGTTGCAGCAGCTGTCCGAGCAGGAGTCCCGCGGGTCCGGCGCCGACGATGACGACCTGCGTGCGCGTCTTCCTAGAAGTCATACTGGAACGTCAGGAACCACTCGCGCGGGCGTGCCCAGGCGATCTCGGCGTAGCCGCTGCCGGTGCTCAGCGAGGAATTGCCCGCGATCGGATAGAGCTCGTCGGTCGCATTGTTGACGCCGGCGATCAGCCGCCACTTCGATTCGTTGCCGCGGAGCTGTACCGACGCATTCACGGTGGTGACGTCGTCGTCCTGCGCGATCTCCGGCGTGTTGGTGGCGTCGAAGAAGGTTTCCGACTTGTAGCTCACGTCGACGCGTGGCTCGACCTCGAGGTTGCCGGCGCGCGCGGTGTACGACACCCCCACGTGGCCGGTCCATTCCGGCGCGAACGGCAGCGCGTTGCCTTCCTCGAGATCCGCCGGCAGCACGGCGAACGGAATGTTGCTGAGATCGTCGATGGTCGCATCGAGATAGCCGAGGCTGGCCTCGAGGCGCAGCGCAGTGCTGGGCGCCCAAGTCAGCTCCGCCTCGGCGCCGTCGATGCTGGTCTTGCCGGCGTTGGTGATGAAGGGCGCCACGCCGTTCGGTGCGGGGCCGCGGTAGGTGAGCTGCATGTCTTCGTAGTCCGACGTGAACACGGCGAGGTTCAGGCGCACGGTGCGGTTGGCGAGCTCGAGCTTGGTGCCGAGCTCGATGGTCTGCGCCTCCTCGGGATCGAACTCGTGCAGCGCCGCCTGCTGCTCGGCCGTGATGACCGCATTGAAGTGGCTGTTCCAGCCGCCACCCTTGAAGCCCTCCGAGTAGCTCAGGTAGGTCATGGCCGCATCGTTCCACTTGAGCTGCAGCGAGGCCGAGGGCGTGAACGAGCTGAACGTGTCGCGATACCACTGCACCGGCACCTGCTTCACGTCGGGCGCGGCGTAGTCGAACTGGTCGGGAAATGCGCCTTTCTTGTCCTCGGTGTAGCGGCCGCCGACCGTGGCGGAGAAGCGCTCGTTGAAGTTGTAGGTCCATTGCGTGAAGGCGGCCCAGCTCTCGTTGTCGACGTCGTTGTTGTCGCTGTCGTGCTGGATGCCCGGCGGCGGCGGATTGAGGTCAATCGTGGCGATGTCGTGCGAGGTCTGCTCGAAGTAGTACAGGCCGACGACGCCCACCAGCGGATCGGTGTCGTAGGTGAGCTGGAATTCCTGGCTGAACTGGTCGCCGTCGACGTCGTATACCGTGTTGAGGATCGTGAGCGGCGTGTTGTCCGCGTCGCGCGCGCCGGTCCATTCGATCTCGCGATACGAGGTGATGGACTTGAGCTCGAGGGCCTCGGCGAGCGTGAACGTCATGTTCAGCGACGTGCCCCAGTTCGTGAGCTTGCTGACCAGCGGCAGGTCGCCGTTGTTGCGGAACGGGCCGGCGCCCTGGAAATCGTTGGCGCAGCGCGGATCGTCGATCATCGGGACCGGGCCCGAGGTCGGGAACACCACGCCGGGACAACCGGCTTCCTGGCTGGAGACGCGCGGAAAGGTCGCCTCTTCGTTGATGGCGGCGAACACCAGCGGGCTGCCATTCTCGTCGGCCTTGGTGTAGTCCGCGGCGAGCCGGATGCGGGTGCGGTCGCTGGGCGTGAACAGCCATTTCATGCTGCCGGTGAACACGTCCGTGTCACCGAGGTCTGTGCCGTCGGGACGCGAGACGTAGCCGTCCTGCTTGCGGATGCCGAACGCGAAACGCGCCTTGAGCGCCTCGGAGAGCGGCGCGTCCAGTGCGATGAAGCCGTCGATCAGGCTGTCGGTGCCCGTGCCGGCGCGCACCGTGCCACCGAATTCATCGCCCGGATCCTTGGTGGTGATGAGGATGGCGCCGCCGATGGTGTTGCGGCCGAAGAGGGTGCCTTGCGGGCCGCGCAGCACCTGGATGGAATCGATGTCGCGCAGCGTCATGGTGCCGCCGACGGCCGAGCCCATGTAGACGTCGTCGATGTACAGGCCGACGCCGGGATCGACCGTGGAGGTCGGATCGGTCTGCCCGATGCCGCGGATGAACACCTGCGAGGAATGGTTGTTGCCGGCGAGTGCGGCGTTGTCGCCGAACTGCAGGTTGGGCACGACCTGGTCGAGCACGTTGGTGTTGAAGATCTGCCGATCCTCGAGGTCGCTGCCCGTGAGCGCCGTGATGGCGATCGGGGTTTCCTGCAGGTTTTCCGCGACCCTGCGCGCCGTGACGGTGATTTCCTGGAGTCCTTGCGCGTCCGTTCCCTGCGCCCATGCGCCGGCGGCGAGCCCCGCGGCAACGATGAGTGTGAGCGCACGGCGGACGGTCCGTGCCGACAGATGCTGGCTCATGTGTCCCCCTTGAGCGACCCGTGCCCGGGTAATCCTCGCCGGGCTTCATGCCTGCGGATCGGCATCGAAATTAGGCGCGCCGCCGCGGGCCGGCAACCTCGTTGATTTGATATCGGATATTCGTCCGGGTGATAGTTGCGCATGCCCCGCGGTTTCGATCTCAACCTGCTGCCGGTGCTGGTCGCCATCCACGAGCACGGCAGCGTCTCCGCTGCGGCGCAATACCTCGGGATCAGCCAGCCGGCCGTGAGCAGCGCGCTGGCCAAGCTGCGCCAGCGCTACGGCGATCCGTTGTTCCATCGCGCGGGCCACGGCATGAAGGCCACGGCGCGCATGCGGGCGCTGATCCGGCCGCTGCGCGAGGCGCTCGCGAACGTCGACGGCACGTTGTCTTCGGAGCCGGTGTTCGACGCGAAGACCACGCAGCGCACGTTCACGTTCGCGATGAGCGATCTCGGCGAGATGGTGTTCATGCCGAAGATCCTGAAGCGCATCCGCAGGCTGGCGCCGCGCGCGTCGGTGCGCTCGGTGGCGGCCACGGTGCCGCAGATTGCGCGCGGGCTGGAAACGGGGGAGATCGACCTGGCGGTGGGGTATTTCCCGGACCTGCGCGAGAAGTCATTCCTCGAGAAGCACCTGTTCTTCCATCACTTCATTTGTTTGCTGCGCGCCGATCATCCGATCACGTCGGCGACGTTGACGATGCAGCAGTTCCTGTCGCTCGAGCATGCGGTGGTCTATGGCGCGGGACGCACCTATGAAATCTTCGAGCGGCACCTGCGCGCCAAGAAGATCCACCGCAAGGTGGTGCTGGAGACGCCGCATTTCCTGAGCATCCCCTCGGTCATCGCCCGCTCGGATCTCGTGGTGACCGTGCCGCATGCGGTGGGCATGTTCGCCCGCGACCTGCACGCGAACATCCGCATCGCGCAACCGCCGCTGCGCACGCCGAAGATCGACCTGAAGCTGCACTGGCACCGCAACTTCCAGCGCGATCCGAAGAACCGCTGGCTGCGCGAACTGGTGGCGGCATTGTTCACCGACGAGTCCGACGAGTGGCGCTGAAATGGGGACATTCTCCGTTTCCTAGCAAACGGGGACGGACCTCGGGCTAACAGCGCCGACGCGAGATGCAGGGCTCGGGAACGCGCAGGGCGGGCGCCCGAAAGGCTGCAACGCACGACTCCGCGCCCGCAGCTTCGGCAGGCCTGTCCCCGTTTGCTAGGAAACGGAGAATGTCCCCATTAAAGCAGCGATTTTTCGAGGGTGTCGAGGGTGCGCATGGCGGGCAGGACCTGGTGGATGCTGGCGTTGGGCTCGCGCTTTTCGCGGATGGCGGCGAAGAACTCGCGGTCCTGCAGCTCGATGCCGTTCATCGACACGTCGACCTTGGACACGTCGATCTTGTTGTCCTTGCCGTCGACCAGGTCGTCGTAGCGCGCGATGTACGTGCCGTTGTCGCAGATGTAGCGGAAGAACGTGCCGAGCGGCCCATCGTTGTTGAACGACAGCGACAGCGTGCAGATGGCGCCCCCAGGCACCTTCATCTGGATGCTCATGTCCATCGCGATCTTGAGCTCCGGGTGCAACGGCCCCTGGATGGCACGCGCGACCGAGGCGGTCTCGCCGGTCTGGTACTGGAAGAGATCCACGGTGTGGCAGGCATGGTGCCACAGCAGGTGATCGGTCCAGCTGCGCGGCTTGCCGAGCGCATTCATGTTGGTGCGCCGGAAGAAATAGGTCTGCACG
>DASTHJ010000486.1:0-2637 GCA_035718265.1 Steroidobacteraceae bacterium
GAAATAGCTTGTTCATGTATGGCCCTGCCTGAATCTGAAATGTATCCGCGGCCGATGCTCGGCACCGACCCCCACCCGTGCGTAATGGAATCAGGGTTCCATGGCGACCCCATCATAGAACGTTTGTTTCTTTCTTAGCAACAGTTGGAATTTGTGTTCTACAATTGGGTAGCCGCCCGAGAAGGGGGACGTGTTTGCGCTACCAGCAGACTGGCGTTCCCCGAGGTCGCGACGCGCTGGAAAGTTAGGGTCCACGATTCACGTGTAACTACGATGAATCCCACGGTCGGGAATCGATTTCATGCCCTCCTCAAAGGCCATCGACAAACTTCGGGCGGAAATCGTCCGCCGCCACGATCGCTTCAGCCCACGGCTGAAGCAGGTGGCGCGATTTGTGCTCGAGAATCCGAACGATATGGGTTTCGAATCATTGAGCGATATCGCGGTGCGCTGCGACGTGCGCCCCTCCACCATCGTGCGATTCGCGAAGGCGCTCGGATTCAAAGGTGGCAGTGCGCTGCAACGCCTCTTTCGGGACGAGTTGCTGGCCTCGTCTTCCAGCCATGCGTATTCCGCGAGGATCAAGGGGCTGAGCTGGCTGGAGCGCGCCGGCGTGCTGGCTGAAGGCCCGCACCGGCTGATGCAGGAATTCGCGCGCGAGAACATCAACGCGCTCACGCTGATGAAGAATTCCATTCGGAACGACCAGGTGCGCCGCGCGGTTTCGCTGATATGCGATGCCCGGACGGTGTACCTGGCGGGCGTGAGAAGGTCGTTCCCGGTCGCCGCCTACTTGAGCTACGCGCTGCGTCAGGCCGGCAAGCCGCAGGTTCATCTCCTCGACGGTCGCGCCGGCATGATGGTCGACCAGGGAAAATTGATGCGTCGTGGAGACCTGCTCATCGCCACTAGCTTCGCCCCCTATGCGTCGGAGACCGTTGGCGCGGTGGAGTGCGCGCATGTGCGCGGAGCCGGTGTGATCGCGCTGACCGACTCACCGCTGTCATCCATCGCGCGCCGCGCCGCGCTGGTGCTCGATGTGAAAGATGCCGAGGTCAAGCACTTCCGATTCCTGACCGCCTCCTTGTGCCTGGCCCAGACCCTGGTGCTGGCCTATGTCATCACGGCCACCACGAACAACGAAGATCGGAGAAACCATGAAGCCTTCTAGACGCCGATTGATCCAGCTCGGAACGGCTGCGCTCGCCTTGGGTTCGTTGCCCGCCCGGGTGTGGGCGAAAAGCTTTGGATACCCCAGGTTACTGCAGGGACCGATGCTGGGCGCCAGCGGCCCGACATCTGTGACTATCTGGGGGCGGGCTTCGGGAGCCTTGCCCGTCTCGGTGCAATACTCGACCACGCGCGAGATGCTGGATGCCAGGGTGACGCCCGCGGTCCATGCCAGTGCGGAAAACGACTTCACGGCGGTCATCCGCATCGCGGACCTCAAGCCGGATACGACGTATTGGTACCGGGTGCTCGTGGATGGCGAAGTGGACCGCTATCGAACCCAGCCGTCCTCCGCGAAGACTGCGCCGTCTCAGTCGCAGAATTTCCGCGTCGCGTTCGGATCGTGCGCTCGCCTGGCGCGTGACCCGGAACAGCGGATCTTCCGCATCGTCGAGGCCCAGTCTCCGGACCTGTTCTTCTGGCTGGGCGACAATGTCTACGCGGACGCGGAGTCCACTTTCGCCTTCGCGGATGAATACCGCCGGCAACGCAGTGTCCTGTCGCTGCAGAACGTGATCCGGCGCATACCGCAGCTGGCGATCTGGGACGACCATGACTTCGGCTACAACAACAGTGACGGCAGCTTCCCGTTCAAGGATCAGTCACTCACTGCTTTCAAGCAGTACTGGCCGAATCCGGCATACGGTGAGCCCGGCAATCCCGGTGTCTATTTCGAATACTCGTACGCTGGCATCGACTTCTTCTTTCTCGACGGCCGCTACCACCGGACTCCGAACGCGACTCCGGATGGACCGTCGAAAAAGTTTCTCGGCGACCTGCAGACGAACTGGCTGAAGCAGCGGCTGCTCGCGAGTCGCGCCCCGTTCAAGGTACTCGCGTGCGGCAGCGGCTGGTCGATGGCCGACGGGCCGCAGGGCGACACCTGGGCTGCGTTCAAGACGGCTCGTGACGATCTGTTCGATTTCATTCGGGACCGGCGCATCGGCGGCGTGGTCTGCCTGTCGGGCGACAGCCATGTGGGCGAACTCAATTGCATTCCGTGCTCGGAGCGCGGCGGCTATGACATCTACGATCTGGTCAGCTCGCCCCTCGCGCAATCATGCGACATGTCCTGGGTGACGCAGTCGCCGGAGGTCCGCATGAGGCCTGTGTATGCCGGAGGCGCGAACGTGGGCATGCTGGACTTCGTCGCGGGTGCGAACCCCTCGCTGACGTTCTCGCTCTTCAATGAATGGGGCGACATGGCCTGGAAGCCACTCACCCTCACGCCCGCCGACCTCCGGAACGGGGTCAGCAGCTGGCGCACCAAGATTGACGAGAAGGAGCTCGCGAAGCGGGAGAAGCGCTCCGCGAGCTAGCCGCTCACTGCAGTTTCATCGCGCGGGCAATCTTCTCCCAAGCCACGAACTTGAAGTTCTGCCGCTCGGCGGGCGTGATGTTGCGGCC
>DASTHJ010000487.1:0-15008 GCA_035718265.1 Steroidobacteraceae bacterium
GACCGTCGTCGATCACCGCAGCGCGTACCTGGACCCGGCGCGGTTCCCCGCCGCCACGCGACTCGTGGAGTCGCCGGCGGCCGCCCTGGCGGAGGTCGTGCGCTTCGCGGATTTCTCCGCCGCGATCGTCATGAGTCACCACCTGGAATCCGAGCTGCACTACCTGCGTGCGCTCGCGTACTCCGGCATTCCCTACGTCGGCCTGCTGGGACCGGCCGCGCGGCGCGAGAAACTGCTGGCCGATCTGGGCGAACCCGCGTCCGCGCTGCGCGCGCGCCTGCGCGCGCCCGTGGGGCTGGACATCGGCGGCCGCACGCCCGAGGCCATCGCGCTCGCCATCGTCGGTGAAGTGCAGGCCGCGCTCGCCGGACGCGGCGGCAGGCCGTTCAGCGAAACCGCGCAATGACGACGCGCCACGCATGACGGAGCTGCTGCCGCTGATCGGCATCCTGGCCGCCTCCGGCGTGTTCGCGGGCTTCGTGGCCGGCATGCTCGGCGTCGGCGGCGGCATCGTCACTGTGCCGGTGCTGGAGTTCTCGCTGCGCTTCGCCGGCGTGCCCGAGGAATACCGCATGCACGTTGCGGTCGCGACCTCGCTCGCGGCCATCATCCCGACGTCGATCAGCTCGGCGCGCACGCATCACGCGCGCGGCGCGCTCGACACCGGGCTCGCCAGGCGCTGGAGCGTGGCCGTGGCGTTCGGCGCCGCCGCCGGCAGCGTGCTCGCCTCGCATGCGCCGGTGGCGGTGCTCGCCGGCGTGTTCGGCAGCGTGGCGCTGCTGATCGCCGCGAAGATGCTGCTGCCGCTGGATCACCTGCGCGTCGCGCAGGACGTGCCGCGCGGCGCGGGCGGCGCGCTGCTCGGCGCCGGCATCGGGGGCGTGTCGGCCGTCATGGGCATCGGCGGCGGCACGCTGACGGTGCCGACACTGAACCTGTGCGGCTACCCGATCCACCGCGCGGTGGGCACGGCGTCGTTCTTCGGCATCCTGATCAGCATCCCGGGCACGCTGGGCTATCTACTGGCGCGCCCGCCGGTGGCGCTGCCCTGGGCGACGGTGGGCTTCGTGAGCCTCGTGGGCCTGGCGGTGATCGCGCCGGGCTCGATGCTCACGGCGACGTGGGGTGCACGCGTGGCGCACGCACTGAGCCGGCGGCGGCTGGCGCAGGTGTTCGGAGTGTTCCTGCTGCTGGTCGGCGCGCGGATGGTCTATCGCGCGCTGGCCTGAGCCGCGGCGCCGTGCTGCGGCGCCATGCCCGGCAGCGCGTTCTCGTCGAACACCACGTCCACCGGCAGTACCGGCACCGGGCAGTCGACGATCAGGCAGATGGCGCGCAGCAGATCGACCTGAGGCACGGTGAGCCGCCCGCCGACCGCGATCACGCGTGCCATGCCTTCGGAGAACGACCGCTTGCCCGTGGGATGTACCTGCGACACCGCTGCCAGCGCGGTATCGAGCGCCGCCGGCCCCAGCACGGCCTCCGGGTACGGACTCCACTTCTGTGGCGTCAACATGCCCATGAGCCCCGCGCGGTACGCATTCTGTCCCTGCTTGCCGGCGCCGAAACGGCACTGCGCGAGCGCGGCATACAGCTCGCAGACCGCGGGCGCCTGCTCGGGCAATGGCACCGGCGCCGGCAGATCGGCGGCCTTCGCGAGGCGCTTCTCCAGCACGCGCGTGACGGCGAAGCGCAGCATGTCGCCCGCGGCGACGGTCGGCGCGAAGGCGCGCGCCAGCGCACGCAGGCGCTTGCGATCCGCCGGGTCGAGCGTGTCCAGCACGCCGAGCAAATCACTGAGCAGCGGCAGTCGCGCCGCGGGCGCGAGCGCCGTCATGCGCGCGACCTGCGCCTGCGTCTCCTTCATCAGTTCCACGCCGAGCAGCGGCGCGAGCTTGATGAGCTGCGCGCGCCATTTCGCGGGTTCCGCGGCCAGCATCGCGGCCACGTACACGCCCTGCACGGCGAGCTTCGACTTCTCGAGCTGCGCGAGCGCCTGGTTCACGGAAAATTGCTGTTCCTGGCTCAGCCGGTTGCGCAATACATCCGGCGGCAACGCGCGTCCGCCGATCATGCGCACGCCCGATGGCAGGGTTTCCGCGAGCGCGAGGCGCGAAACCGTCATGGTATTGGCCGATGGCGCATCCGGTGTGGCTGCGTCAGATCCGCCGCCCTCGCCGGCCGCGCTGCCGGTGAGCGGCGTGCCGCGCGGCGGCGCTGGCTCGAGCGGTGCGGCCATCATGAGCGGTGCGGCATCCGATGGTGTCTGCATGGCGGGTGTCAACTCCTGTGCCGACGCGGTGGCCGGCGATTTCTGGGCGCCATCGGCGCCGGACTCACCGGCGGAATGCGCGGCCTGCGCTGCGATCCTGCGACGCTCGTCGCTGACCATGGTGCGGAACCGGACCGAGGTGATGCGAGTGTCGAGCGCCCGCACGCGCTCCTCGAGCGAGGGATGCGTGGAGAACCAGGCCGTGCCGATCTTGTGGGCCCACGAGGGCGTCGTGCCCGCGAAGAACATGTGCGCGACGTTGGTGGAATTCTCGTGTTGCAGCTGCGAGCCCTCGGCGCTGGCGGCCATGGTCACGAACGCACCCTGCAGCGCCTGCGGATTGCGCGTGAACTGCACGGCCGAGGCATCCGCCAGGTGCTCGCGCCGGCGCGAGACGGCCGCCTGCAGCAGCCGCCCGGCGAGCAGGCCCACGCTGCCGGCGATGAATATGCCGAGCGCGATGATCTTGAGGCGCGCCGCGCCCTTGCCGCGTCCGCGACTGCGCATCAGGCGCGTGGCCAGGTCCGTGACGACGAACAATCCGAAAATCCACGCCGTCAGGCGCATGTTGATGCGCATGTCGCCGTTGAGGATGTGACTGAACTCGTGACCGATCACGGCCTGCAGCTGCTCGCGATCCAGCCTGTCGAGTGCACCCTGCGTGACGGCCACGGCGGCCTCGTCGGGCGAATGTCCGGCCGCGAACGCGTTGATGCCGGGTTCCTCGGGCAGCACGTACACCTGCGGTTTGCGGATGCGTGCCGCGATCGCCATCTCCTCGACGATGTTCAGCAGGCGCTTGCGCTTCAGGTCGGTTTCCGCCGCGGTCACGGGCACGCCGCCGAGCGAACGCGCGATCACCGCGCCGCCCGCGCGCAGCTGCGAGCTCTTGTGCCAGGAAGCGATCAGCATGGTGCCGATCACGACGAGCGAGATCCACGCCACGTATTCGGGGTGTTGGCGCAGTACGTGGCGCGGGTCGCCGATCAGTCCCACGATCACCACCAGGTTGATGACCACGGTCACCAGCAGGAATGCGAGCACGAAGCCGACCACCAGCCATCGCGTGAGGCTGCGCTGGGTGTCCTGCCGCTCGAAGAACTGCGTCGTCACGGCTGCAAACTACCGCCAAATCATCGGTTTGGGCGTGCGCTGGCGCACGCTCGGCGAACATATTCCCGGCTCAAATGCGACCGGTTTAACGGTTGCAGGGCCGGCCGGCCGGCCCCCTGCCGGGGCTCCGGCGTATGATCGGGCGCCATGAACCTCGAGCCCCAGAAGCCCTCCGAAATCCGCACGGTCAGCGGCACCGCCCGCGCGCTCGCCAGCCTGTGTGTCCTCGCGCTCGCCACCCTGGGCATCTTTGTGGTGCTCGACCTGATCCCGCGCGAGGCCTTCGCACAAGCCGCCACCAGGACCGGCATCGTCGCCGCCATTTGCGTGGTCTCTGCGATCGCGATCGGATTGCTGACGCGGCGCTGACCCGGCGTGGACCCGACGCCCGACTCCGGCCACATTCACGTCGTGGTGCTGGCGGCGGGTGCCTCGACACGCTTCGGCTCCACCAAGCAGCTGGTGCGCGTCAATGGCCGGCCGCTGATGCACACCGTGGTCAGTCGCGCGGTCGAGCTCGCCGGCCACTCGGTGACCGTCGTGCTGGGCGCGCATGCGGGCGAGCTCGCCCCGTTGCTCAAGCACAGCCCCGCCTCGATCACCGTGAACCGCGAGTGGACCGAGGGCATCGCCAGTTCGATCCGTGACGGCGTGACGCATGCGCCCCAGTCCGCCGATGCCATCCTGATCATGCTGGCCGACCAGGCGGCGGTGACCACCGAGGACCTGCGCCGGCTCGCCGGCACCTGGCGGCGCAACCCGAATTCCATCGCGGCGGCCCAATACGCGGGCGGCGTCGGCGTGCCGGCGGTGTTTCCGCGCTGGTGCTTCCGCGACCTCCACGAGTTGCGCGGCGATCGCGGCGCGCAATCGCTGCTGCAGAGATTCATGGATCGCGTCGTGCGCCTGCCGATGCCGAGCGCCGAGCTCGACATCGACCATCCCGAGGACCTGCTCGCGCTCGAAGCCGCCACGCAGGTCAAGCGCCAGCAACTGGCGGATTGATCGCGACCTGGCGACGGACTACCGCTCGAACAGCAGCGCCAGCAGGTGCGCCACCGGGAATGCCAGCACCAGCAGCGTGCACGGCGCGAGGCACAGCATCAGCGTGGCCCACAGCTTGAGCGGCGCGGCGCGCGCCAGCCGCTCGGCGCGCGCGAAGCGGCCGGCGGCGAGTTGCCGCGCGCGTTCGCGCAGGATCGGGCCGGCGTCGATGCCGGTGCGTTCCGCGCTGCGTAGTGCCATCAATGCCGTGGAGAATCCGCGCAAGCCCATGCGCAGGTCCAGGTCGCGCAATGCCTCCGGCAATTCGGCGCCGGCGTGCACCTCGAGGACGATGCGCGCCCAGGCGCGGCGCAGCGGCCCGTCGGGCGCGTGCGTCGCGCAGGCATTGAGCGCGGCCAACAAACTACTGCCGGACTCGACGGCCAGTGCGATCAGGTCCAGGTGCAGCGCCAGCTCGTCGAGCAGCGCCTGCTCGGCGCGGCGCCGCAGGCTGGCGAGGAACTGCGGCGCAGCCGCGTAACCGAGCGCCGCCGCGACCAGCGCGGCGCCCAGCGCGCCGGTTCCCAGCGAGGCAGTCGCCAGCCAGACCGGGATGGCGGCCACCAGGCCGAGCAAGGCGCGCGTCGCCGGCCAATGCGGCGGTGCCGACAATCTCGCCAGCTCGCCCGCGCGCAGCGCGCCGCGGATTTCGCGCAGCCCGCGCAGTCCGGGCAGTGCAAGCGCGCCGCCCGCGAGCACCAGCAGCAGCGGCCAGGAAAGCACGTGCACCTCAGACCTCGATGCGCGCCACGCGCCACGACAGCCAGCAGCCGACCAGCTCGACGACCACCAACAGCGCGAGTGCCGCCAGCGGCGGCGTGAGCCCGCCGAGGCGCAGGCCCAGGATGGCGAGTCCCGGTGCGGCCATGGCAATGGCGCCACGGCGTCGGCCCGGCGCGGTGCGCGCCAGCATCTTGCGCTCGAAGGCGACACGCCGCTTCAGGCGCAATGCGAGTCGTCGTGCGGTTTGCGCGTGCACGTCCGGCGCGGCGCGCGACTGCTGCTGCACGAATTCGAAGGTGACCACCTCGGGGACACCGAGACGGCGGGCGCGCTCGAGCAGGTCCTGGTCGATGGGCTGACCGCGACCTTCTTGCCATTGCCGCGCGAACTCGAGCAGCGCGCCGGCGACTTCGCCGGATTCACGGCTCGCACGCCGGCGCCAGGCGGTCTCGAGCACCGGAAAGACCGCGAATGCCGCGATCGAGACGCAGCAAGCCAACAGCGCGGCATCCGGACTCATGGTCCCGCCCCGTCGAGCAGCCAGGCGCCGTGGGTCAGCCACGCGCCCCAGGCCAGCATCAGCACCAGCGCCACGACGGCCAGGAGTTCGCCGCGCCGCGGCTGGCGATGATGGGAATGACGCGCATCCATGCACGCTGATTGCACACCGCGCCGCGCGCGTTGTCGCCGCGCCTAACTGGCGCAAATGCCGGCGTTTGCGGCTTGCGTCCTGCCGGAGGTCAGGCGCGCACCACCGCCACGTGCCCGGCATCGATGGCGTCGCGATTCGCGTGGCGGAACACGTTGAGATAGTCGGGATTCGTGAACGCCAGCTTCATGAACACCACCTGTCCGGATCCGCTGGTGAGGCCATCGAACTGCACGCGCGCATCCTTGATGCGCACGGGTTGATAGAAGCTGGTCTGCGGCGGTCGCGGACGCCGCATGCGGTAGAACAGCCAGGCGCTCACCACGCCGAGCGTCACGCCGACCGCGAACAGGTGCAGCGTGATCCAGCCGGGCAGCGTCACGCGTGTACCGAGCGCGAGCAACGCCAGCAGCCAGGCGCACACCAGCAGCGCGCACACCAGCAGGCGGACGAACAGGCCCGCCGGCCGGCGTCGCGTGGTCTTGCGACAGGCGGCGCAAATGGGCACCGACAGGTGGAAAGTGGTGTCGCTGCCGCCGATGCCGAAGAAGCGCGTGACGCGCGTCTCCTGCACCTCGCTGACGCAGTCCATGTCGCCACAGTTGCAGCAGAACTCCGTGGGGAAGAACAAATCCGGACGTTGCAGCTCGAGCGCCATCGGCGGTCACTTCATGGTCGGCATCACGAAGCCGGTGGGCGGATCGTTTGCGCCGGCCTCCTCGCGCGCCGGCCAGCGACTGGTGACGGTCTTCAACCGCGTGTAGAAGCGCACGCCTTCCATGCCATGCATGGCATGGTCCGCGAAACTCGAGCGTCGCCAGCCGCCGAAGCTGAAGAATGCCATCGGCACCGGGATGGGCACGTTCACGCCGACCATGCCGGCTTCGATGGCCTGCACGAAGCGGCGCGCCGCGGCGCCGTCGCGCGTGAACAGGGCGGTGCCGTTCGCGAACTCGTGCGCGTTCACCAGGTCGATGGCCGCCTGCAGCGTGGGCACGCGCACCACCGCGAGCACGGGCCCGAAGATCTCCTCACGATAGATGCGCATCGCGGGCGTCACGTGGTCGAACAGGCTGCCGCCGAGGAAGAAGCCGCTTTCGCAGCCCGACACGCGCACGCCGCGGCCGTCGACCACGAGTTGCGCGCCTTCCGCCACGCCTGCCTCGATGAACCCGACGACGCGTTCGCGATGCGCGGCGGTAATCAGCGGACCCATGTCGGCTTCGCCATTCTGCGATTGGCCGATGCGCAGGCCGCGCACGCGTGTGGCCAGCGCGGCCACCAGCCGGTCCGCCGTGGCTTCGCCCACGGCCACCGCCACCGAGATCGCCATGCAACGCTCGCCGGCCGAGCCATAGGCGGCGCCCGTCAGGGCATCCGCCGCGCCATCCAGGTCCGCATCCGGCAACACCACGAGATGGTTCTTGGCGCCGCCCAGCGCCTGCACGCGCTTGCCGTGCGCCACGCCTTCGCGCTGCACGTACTCGGCGACCGGCGTCGAGCCCACGAAACTGATCGCGTCCACGCCGCGATGCCGCAGCAGCGCATCGACGGCGACCTTGTCACCATTGACCACGTTGAACACGCCCGGCGGCAGTCCCGCCTCCTCGAGCCAGCGCGCCAGCATGAGCGCCGCGCCCGGATCGCGCTCCGAGGGTTTCAGGATGAAGGCATTGCCGCAGGCCAGCGCCACCGGAAACATCCACAGCGGCACCATGGCGGGGAAGTTGAACGGCGTGATGCCGGCGGCGACGCCGAGCGGCTGGCGCAGCGAGTAGCTGTCGACGCCCGTGCCCACGTTCTCGGCGAACTCTCCCTTGGTCAGGTGCGGCGCGCCGCAGGCGAATTCGACGACCTCGAGGCCGCGCGTGACCTCGCCCGCCGCGTCGCTGACCAGCTTGCCGTGCTCGGCGGCGATCAGGCGCGCCAGCTCGGCGCGGCGCGCCTCGAGGAGTTCCTTGAACCTGAACAGCACGCGCGCGCGCCGCAGCGCCGGCGTCGCCGCCCAGGCCGGGAATGCCGCACGCGCCGCGCGCACCGCCGCATCCACGTCGGCCTCCGACGCCAGTGCGACGCGCGCCGCGACGACGCCCAGCGACGGATTGAAGACGTCGGCCGTGCGCCCGGAATTTCCCGCGGCCATGCGGCCGCCGATCCAGTGCAGGTAGTTGCCGATGCGATCCTGGGTCATTAGGCGGCGAGTGTACCTCTATACTGTGCGTGATGAACCAGCCGCCCTCCGAGCTGCAGAAGCTGCTGCAGCACATCGACGAGTTGATCGCGCAGGCGCCCGACGAACCGGCGCGCGCCGAACTGCAACGCCTGCGCGCGCGCGTGAACACGCAGGAGATGCGCGACATGGCGCGCGAGCTCGCGGGCAGTCGCCGCGCCAGGCCCGAGGATCTCGTGCTCGAGTTCCACGATCCGCTGTTGCCGAACGTGCTGACCGCCACGGGCTGCGTGATCGCCGCCGCCGTGTGCCTGTTCGCGCTGATGGAAGGTTTCCGCGGCAGCACGGCGGTGATCGCCGGCAGCCACGTGAACCTGTGGCTGGCAGCCGCGTTCGCCGGCGCCTGCACGGCGATGTTCAGCGCGCTGTCGTTCATGCGCACGTTCTCGGTGCGCGTCGACACGCTCGGCATGGCCTCGCGCGCCAGCGGCCGGCGCTGGCGGCGGCTGCGCGTCGGCGTGATGCTGTGGAAGGACATCCGCTCGATGCACGAGCGCGCCGCGGACCGCGTGCTCGAGGTGCGCGCCGCGGACGACGCGGTGTACGAGATCCCGATGCGCGTCGTGAACTACGCCATCCTGCGCCAGCACCTGGAGAACATGGTGCGGCTGTACGGCGACCGGGCCTGATTCAGCGCCGGCCCCAGGCCACGAAGTCGCCGTTGCGGAATCCCGGCTTGCCGTAGGTGAACGGCTCGCCGTCGAGCCCGGTCACGCTGCCGCCGGCCGCGGCCAGCACGGCGTGCCCGGCGGCGGTGTCCCACTCCATCGTGGTGCCGATGCGCGGATAGAGGTCGGCCTGGCCGCTCGCCACCAGGCAGAACTTCAGCGACGAGCCGATCGAGCGGAACTCCCCGACCGGGTAGTTAGCCAGGAAGGCGTCGGTCCCGGGCGTGCGGTGCGAACGCGAAGCCACCGCGACCAGGTTGGCGCGCGGCACCGCGCGGGCCCGCAGCTCGCTGCCCATCGACGGCATGGTGCCGTCCGGATCGGCGTCGATGCGCCCCGCCCTGCGGGCGCGCACGTCGCCCCAGTACAGTTCGTGCCGCGCCGGTGCGAACACCACGCCCAGCACCGGCAGCCCGGCCTCGATCAACGCGATGTTCACCGTGAACTCGTCGCGGCGGCTGACGAATTCGCGGGTGCCGTCGAGCGGATCGACCAGGAAGAATCGCCCGGCGCCGCCAGGCCCCAGGACCGCCGGCACGCGCCCGGCGGCCACGGCTTCCTCGGCCACGACCGGCACCTGCGGGGCGATCGCCGCCAGGTCCGCGAGGATGATCTGCTCCGCGGCTTCGTCGGCCGCGGTGACCGGCGACGCGTCCGCCTTGGCGCGCACCGCGAACTCGCCGGCGTACACCGCCATGATCGCAGCGCCGGCGCGCTGCGCGGTCCAGATCAGGGATTGCAACAGGGCGCTGTCATCGCTCACGTCGGGCCTCCGCGATGGCCTTGGTCATCGCGCACACTTCGGGACGCGCGAAAATGTCGGCGGCGTCGGCCGTCATGCGCCGCGTCCAGTTCGGATATTGCGTGCTGGTGCCGGGCAGGTTCACCGGCTCGCGCATGCCGATCATGTCCTCGAGCTGCACGGTGACCAGCGCCGCGCGGCTGCGCGCCAGGAAGACGTGCACGGCGCGCGCCAGTTCCACCGAGAATCCCGGGATCTCCGCCGGCTGGTCCGGCCACAGTCCCTGCCGGCGCAGCGCGCGCAACAGCCGCTCGCGCTCGACGCCGCGATGCGCACGCGCCTGCGCGGCGACCGCGGCGTCCGCATAGAAGCCCAGCTGCTCCCACAGTTCGATGTCATGCCCGCTCCACCAGCCGTGCAACGTGGGCAGATCGTGCGTCGTGACCGTGGCCAGCGCCTGGCGCACGTAGTCGCCGGGTGCGACGAACTCGCCGTCGCGCTGCTCGAACATGACCACCTTGTAGTGATACACGCCGAACTGCGGCAGCGCGCGGCGGATCTCCTCGGGCACCACGCCCAGGTCCTCGCCCACCACCAGGCATTGCTGCCGGTGACTCTCGAGCGCCACGACGCCGAGCAGTTCCTCGAGTGGATAGTGTACATAGCCGCCGTCCGACGACTTGAACCCGCGCGGCACCCACCACTGGCGGAACAGTGCCATGACGTGGTCGAGCCTGAGCGCGCCGCAGTGACGCATGCTGGCGCGCAGCAGCGCGACGAACGGCCTGAAGGCGGCGCGCCGCAGCGCGCGCGGATCCTGCGGCGGAATGCCCCACTCCTGTCCCGCCACGCCGAGCGGATCGGGCGGCGCACCGATGGCCGCGCCCATGCAGTACAACGACTGGTCGGACCAGGTCTCCGAGCCCGAGGCGTTCACGCCGACCGCGTAGTCGCCGTACAACCCGACCTCCAGCGACAACTCGCGCGCCAGCTGGCGCACGGCGGCGAGCTGCCCGGCCGCGAGCCATTGCAGGTAGCCGTGGAAATCGACCGCATCGGCGTGCGTCGCGGCGAAGCGCTGCACGGCGGGGCTGGCGGGATGGCGGTATTCCTCCGGCCAGTGGAGCCAGCCGGCGCCGGTGCCGTGCGTGCGCCGCATGTGCGCGTCGATGGCGTCGAACAGCGTGTGCAGCCGCATGGGCTCGCCGCGCTCGCGCAGGAATGCGCGGCAGGCCGCGGCCCGCGTGGTGTGGCGTGCCAGGTGCTCACCGCGGAAGCGCTCGAACGCGGCCTCGAGCACCGGCATCTTGAGGCTCGCGACGGCCGCGTAGTCCACGTGCGTGGCGGCGCGCACCTGCGCGAGGCGCGCGCGAAACGCCGGGTCGTTCATGAGGACCTGCGCGCGCCGCGACTCCCGCACCTCGGGCACCGCCGCCACGTCGATGTACATGACGTTGAGCGCGTGCCGGCTCGACGCGCTGTAGGGCGAGTACAGCGTGGGATCGGACGGGAACAGCGCATGCACCGGGCTCATGCCGACGAAGTCCGCGCCATGCGCGGCGGCGAGTCGCAGCACCTCTTCGAGGTCCGTGAAGTCGCCGATGCCCCAGTTGCGCGCGGAGCGCAGCGTGTAGAGCTGTACCGCCACGCCCCACAGCCTGCCGCCGGCGGCGAGCGCCGCGGGCTCGTGGCACTTGTCGGGCGCGACGATCAGCGGACAGGCGTCGCGCCCGGCGAATTCGAGCTCCAGGTGCAGGCGGTGATAACCGGGTGGCAGGTCGTGCGGCAGCGGCAGGTCGCGCAACACGAACCAGCGACCGTCGCGTTCGTACGAACCGCGCTCGGGCAGGTCCCAGGCGCGCACCTCGCCACGCCGCTCGCCGCCGTCCTCCAGCTCGACGCGCCACTCGAGCCGCGCATTGTGCTCGATGGCCGGCGTATTGATGCGCGCGGCGCGCGCCCCGTGCCGCAACACGATCACTTCGCCCAACAACCCGCGCGGGTGCACGGCCTCGGATTCACGGATCTGTTCCTCGAGCACGGCCGCGTCGTCGAGCCGGCAATGCATCGCGGCCAGGATGGCGGCCTTGGTCTGGAGCGAGAAGTGCTGCAGCTCGCCGCGGTACGAGTGATAGGCGTCGCCGATGCCACGCGCGCGCGCGAGGCGCTCGATCTGCGGCGCGAATGACGCGATTTCAGCGGACACGTTGCAACGCCAGCGCCTGGTGGGCGCCCACCATGACCGGACCTGCGGGCAGGCGCGCGCCGGCGAGCACGCCCACGGGATGCGCGGTGTCGACGACCACTTCCCAGCCGAGCCCGGTCGTGAACGACGGCAGGTGGAACTCGGTCTGCGTTTCCGCCGGATTCAGCAGCAGCAGCATGTCGGGCGAGGACGCCGTGCCGCCGAGGCCGATCGCCAGCGTGCGCAGGTCCGGGTTGTTCCACTCGCCGTCGGCCAGTTCGTGGCCGCCCGGGTGCCACCACGAGATGTCGCGCGCGTGACTGGCGTGCAACGCGCCCTTGAGAAAGGTGTCGCGCCGCAGTTCCGGGTGCGCGCGCCGCAACGCCGCCAGTCCGCGCACGAACTGCAGCAGCGAGTCGTCCTGCGTGAGGCCCGACCAGTCGATCCAGCTGATCTCGTTGTCCTGGCAATAGGCGTTGTTGTTGCCGCGTTGCGTGCGGTACAGCTCGTCGCCCGCCAGCAGCATGGGCACGCCCTGCGCGAAGAACAGCGTGGTCAGCAGGTTGCGCACCTGCCGGCGGCGCAGCGCGATGACCTGCGGATCGTCGGTGGGACCCTCGACGCCGCAGTTCCAGCTGTGGTTGTGGGAATGTCCGTCGCGATTGTCCTCGAGGTTCGCCTCGTTGTGCTTCTCGTTGTACGACACGGTGTCGCGCAGCGTGAAGCCGTCGTGCGCGGCGACGAAGTTGATGCTGGCCGTGGGCTTGCGGCCGTTGCGCCGGAACAGGTCGCTCGACCCGGCGAAGCGCTCCGCGAAGCCGCCGAGCATACGCCGCCCGCCATGCCAGAACGCGCGCATGGTGTCGCGGTAGCGGTCGTTCCACTCCGACCAGCCGGGCGGAAAATTGCCGAGCTGGTAGCCGCCGAGACCCATGTCCCAGGGCTCGGCGATCAGCTTGACGTACGCCAGCACGGGATCGGCCTGCAAGGCCGCGAAGAACGGCGAGTTGGCGTTGAAGCCGGAGCGGTCGCGGCCCAGCACCGTGGCCAGGTCGAAGCGGAAACCGTCGATGCGGAACTCCTCGGTGAAGTAGCGCAACGAGGCGAGGATGTCGGCCTGCACGATGGGGTGATCGCAGGCCACGGTGTTGCCGACGCCGGTGACGTCGTCGTAGTAGCGGCGGTCCGTGGCGCGATGGAAATAGTAGGCGCGATTGTCGATGCCACGATACGACAGCGTCGGGCCGAGATGATTGCCCTCCGCCGTGTGGTTGTAGACCACGTCGAGGATGACTTCGATGCCCGCCTGGTGCAGCGCCTTGACGGCCTGCTTGAGCTCGCGCACCGGATCGGCGACCGCGTAGCGCGCGGTGGGCGCGAACCATCCCATGGGGTTGTAGCCCCAGTAGTTGGTCAGGCCGCGCTCGCGCAGGAAGCCCTCGTCGGTGAAGGCGTACACCGGCATCAGCTCGACCGCGGTGATGCCGAGCGACAGCAGGTGCTCGATGACTTCGGGCACGGTGAGCGCGAGATACTTGCCGCGCCATTCCGGCGGCACGCCCGGGTGCAGCTGCGTGAAACCCTTGACGTGCAGCTCGTAGATCAGCGTGTCGCGCCACGGCACCGCCGGCTGCCGGTCGCCGTTCCAGTCGAACTCGCCGTCGATGACGCGGCAGCGTGGCATCGCGGCGGCGCTGTCGACCAGGCTTGGCCGCAGGCCCTCGGGGTCCGCCGGATCGTAACCCAGGATTTCGGGACCCCACTTCGGCTCGCCGACGATGTCGCGCGCCCAGGGATCGAGCAGTAGTTTGTGGGCATTGAAGCGGTAGCCCTCTCGCGGATCGTAGGCGCCGTGCACGCGAATGCCGTACAGCGTGCCGACGCGCGCCAGCTCCTGCTCGACGAAGCCGTGGTGGACGGGCCCGGTGCGACCCGGCAGCGTCAGGCGCGCGGTCTCGCGCGTGCCGCCGGCGTCGTACAGGCAGACTTCCACGCGCGTGGCGGCGCGCGAACGAATCGCGAAATTCACGCCCTCGCCGGTCCAGGTGGCACCGAGCGAGTCCGGCGAACCGGGTTTCACGACGCGCGCCTCAGGAACACCGCGGCGAGCGGCGGCAAGCGCACGCGCAGCGCGTGCGGATGGCCGTGCACGACGTGCGCGAATGCCTCGTAGCTGGCGACGCCGGCGAATCCCGAGCCGCCGAACGCCGGGTAGTCGGAATCGAAGATCACCTGCCAGCTGCCGGGATCGGGCACGCCGACCCAGTAGTCCTCGCGCGGCACCGGCGTGGCGTTGAACAGGCAGAGGATCGGCGGATGCCCGTGCTCCTCGCGCAGGAAGGCGAACACGCTCTCGTCCGCATTGTGCAGGTCGCTCCAGCGGAAGCCGCCCGGCTCGCAGTCGCTGGCATGGAACTGCGGGTGGTCGCGGTACAGGCGCGCCAGCTCGCGATTGAGATCGCGCAGGCCCTGGTGCTTCGGATCGGCGAGCAGCGGCCAGTCGAGCTGCTCGTGCTCGCGCCACTCGTGCCACTGGCCGAACTCCGAACCCATGAACAGCAGCTTCTTGCCCGGGTGCGCGGTCATGTAGCTCATGAACAGCCGGTAGTTGGCGCGCTTCTGCCACTCGTCGCCCGGCATCTTGTCGAGCAGCGAGCGCTTGCCGTGCACCACCTCGTCGTGCGAGATCGGCAGGATGAAGTTCTCGGTCCAGGCGTACATGAACGAGAACGTGATCTTGTTGTGCTCGTGGCGGCGGTAGATCGGATCCCTGCTGAAGTACTGCAGCGAGTCGTTCATCCAGCCCATGTTCCACTTGAACGAGAAGCCGACGCCGCCCAGGTGCACCGGTCGCGAGACGCCGGGAAACGCGGTCGACTCCTCGGCGATGGTCAGCACGCCGGGGTGGTTGCCGTGCGCCACGGTGTTGAATTCGCGCAGGAACGCCAGCGCTTCGAGGTTCTCGCGGCCGCCATAACGGTTCGGCAGCCACTCGCCGGGCTTGCGGCTGTAGTCGAGGTACAGCATCGAGGCCACCGCGTCGACGCGCAGCCCGTCGACGTGGTAGCGCTCCAGCCAGTACAGCGCGTTGGCGACCAGGAAATTCTTCACCTCGTGCCGGCCGAAGTTGAAGATCTTGGTGCCCCAGTCCATGTGCTCGCCGAGCCGCGTGTCCTCGTGCTCGTACAGCGCCGAGCCGTCGAACTCGGCGAGACCGTGCGCATCCTTCGGAAAATGCGCCGGCACCCAGTCGAGCAGCACGCCGATGCCCGCCTGGTGACACTGGTCGACGAACGCCATGAATTCCTTCGGCGAGCCGAAGCGCGAGGTGGGCGCGTAGTAGCCGACGACCTGGTAGCCCCAGCTGCCGTCGAACGGATGC
>DASTHJ010000488.1:0-2147 GCA_035718265.1 Steroidobacteraceae bacterium
TCGAGCAGCTCCGCCGGGAAACGCCGCCGGGTTCCGGCGCGCGTCGCGAACAGGTGCCGCAGCAGCCGCATCATGGCCTAGCTACCAACGCCCCGAGGCACCGCCGCCCCCGAAGCTGCCGCCACCACCGCCGCCGAACCCACCGCCACCGAAACCTCCACGGCCGCCGAATCCGCCGAATCCGCCACCACGCCCGAAGTCGCGGTACACGCCGCGCCCGATGCGGCCACCGCCCGGGAAGCCACCGAACAGCAGCGCCAGGAAGAACAGTCCGAAGAATCCGAGCAGCGCGAACAACAGCCGCGCGGTGAACAGCCAGATGATGCCGCCGCCGACGAGTCCTGTGATGCCGGCGCCGACGCCCCGTCCCAGCACGCGGTTCAACGTGCCGCCGAGTGCGATCGCACCGAAGATCAGCAGCGGCCAGGGAATTCCTCCGCCGGTTCGATGCCATTTCGGATCCGGAGGCGGCAGCGGCTCGCCGTCGATGACGCGCATGACCCGATCGAGTCCCGCGTTGATGCCGCCGTAGAAATCGCCCTGCTTGAATTGCGGCGCAATGATGTCGTTGATGATGCGGCTGCTGAGCGCATCGGTCAGCACACCTTCCAGGCCCCGACCCACCTCCAGGCGCAGGGCCCGGTCGTCCTTGGCGACGAGCAGGATGACCCCGTCGTCGGGCCCGGCGCGCCCCACCTTCCAGGCGTCGGCAACCCGGATGCCGAACTGCGCGATGTCCTCGGGTGCGGTGGTGGGCAACATGAGCACCGCGATCTGCGCGCCCTTGCGCGCCCGGAATGCCGCGAGCTTCTCTTCGAGCGATGCCTGCTGCTGCGCGGTCAACGTGCCGGTCAGATCGGTGACCAGCGCCTCGAATTTCGGCACCGGCACCTGGGCCGCCGCCGGCCATGCACTGACCGCCAGTGCGATCGCCAGCCAGGCCAGCGCGGTCTTCACCCGCTACTGCGCCGGCGGATCGGCCGGCGGGGCCGGTGCGGCCGTGTCACCGGCCGGCTGCGAGGGCGTCGAGGTGTCGAACGACACCGACGGCGCGCTCGAGACTTCCGCCTCGTTCTGCACGGTGAAATTCGGCTTCACCTCGAAGTCGAACATCTTGGCCGTGAGATTGCTCGGGAACGAGCGCACCGTGACGTTGTACGCGCGCACGGCGTCGATGTAGCGGTTGCGCGCCACCGTGATGCGATTCTCCGTGCCTTCGAGCTGCGCCTGCAGGTCGCGGAAATTCGCGTCCGACTTGAGCTCGGGGTAGCGCTCCACGGTCACCAGCAGGCTCTTCAATGCCTGCGTCAGCTGGCCCTGCGCCTGCTGGAATTGCTGGAACGCCTGCGGGTTGTTGATGAGCTCGGGCGTGAGCTGGATCGACGTCGCCTTGGCTCGCGCCTCGGTGACTCCGACCAGCACGCGCTCCTCCTGCGCCGCAAAGCCTTTCACTGTGGCGACCAGGTTGGGGATCAGGTCGGCGCGCCGCTGGTACTGGTTGACCACCTCCGACCAGGCCGCCTTCACCGCCTCGTCCTGGTTCTGCAGCTTGTTGTAACCGCATCCCGAGAGAGTCGCGGTCGCCAGAAGCACGGTGAACGTCAGCAACAGCCTGCGCATGGGAGCCTCCTCACCAGATTCTGACACGCTGCTCGGGAGGCCGGTACATGCGATCGCCGGGCTTCACGCCGAACGCCTCGTAAAAGGCGTCGATGTTGCTGGTCGGCCCATTCGCACGGAACTCGCTCGGGCTGTGCGGATCGGTGACCAGGCGCTTCAGCAGTTCCTCGTCGCGGTACTTGCGCCGCCACACCTGCGCCCAGCCGAGGAAGAAGCGCTGCTCGCCGGTGAAACCATCGATGACCGGCGACTCGCGGCCGCCGAGCGACATCTTCCACGCCTTGTAGGCGATCGCCAGGCCCGACAGGTCGCCGATGTTCTCACCGAGCGTGAGCTTGCCGTTGATGTGCCGGTCGTCGAGCACCGAATAGCTGTCGAACTGCGCGGCGAGCGCGTCGGCGCGCTGCTTGAATTTCGCGGCGTCCTCGGCGGTCCACCAGTCGCGCAGGTTGCCGTCGCCGTCGAACTGGCGGCCGCTGTCGTCGAAGCCGTGGCTGATCTCGTGGCCGATCACCGAACCGATGCCG
>DASTHJ010000489.1:0-7068 GCA_035718265.1 Steroidobacteraceae bacterium
GCGAGCGACGACTGCGAGGGCGAGGTGATGTATTCGATCCACTGCGACATCTCCTCGACCGTTCCGGAGCCGACGTTGACGGCGAGGTAGGTCTTGGCGCCGAGCATCTCCGCGAGCTCGAAGAACTCGTGCGTGCCGAACGCGTTGGTCTCGATGACGCCGCCCCAGAACGTGTTCACGCGGTGCGGGCGCTGGTCGCGCGGTCCGATGCCGTCCCGCCAGTGATATTCGTCGGCGAAGCAGCCGCCCGGCCAGCGCAGCACCGGCACTTCGAGCTTCTTCAGCGCCGCGAGCACGTCGTTGCGGTAGCCGCGCGTGTTCGGAATCGGCGAGTCCTCGCCCACCCAGATGCCTTCGTAGACATTGCGGCCCAGGTGCTCCATGAACTGGCCGTACATTTCGGGCGCGATCGTCGCGCCGGGCTGGTCGGCGCGGATGGTCAGCGTGGCTTCGACCGGCTTGTCGGCCGCCATCGCGGCGGTACCCAGGCAGCAGGCGGCCGCGGCCGCCAGGCAGATCTTCTTGAGCATTTGATTTCCCTCGTGCCGGCGACGGCCAGCGTCCGAAGCCTAGCGGATTTGCCGCGTCACATCAGCCGCCGTGAAACCCGCAATTGGCATATGACGATCATGATTCCGGCATGGCGCCTCCGGCATGACCGTTCCGACATGACCGTTCCGACATGAATGGCGCCGCTAACTACGCGCGCGCAGATCCTCGCGCCAGGTGCCCGCGGCACGCATCTCCTCTTCGTGTTCGGCGTCGCGCCAGGTTTCGGCGAGCGCGGCGTGATACCAGGTCTGCATCGAGGGCAGCGCCAGCAGGCGCTCGGCATAGCGGCGCGCCGTTTCGTCCAGCGGCAAGCCGTACGTCTGGAAGCGGAACGCGACGGGCGCGAAGAAGGCATCCGCGGCGCCGAACCGTTCGCCCGCGAGGAACGGGCCCCCGAACTTCGCGAGTCCGTCGGCCCACAACGCCTCGAGGCGCCGCAGGTCGCGCTGGAGCGCGGCGTCCATCGCGTGCAACGTGATCCGCAGGCCGCAGCACATGCCGCAGGTGTTGCGCAGCGCCTGGAATCCGGAGTGCATCTCGGCCGCGGCGCTGCGCGCCCAGGCGCGCGCCGCAGCCTCCGCCGGCCACACCCCCGCGTGCCGCTCGGCGAGGTATTCGGTGATCGACAGCGAGTCCCAGATCGTGAGCGCGCCATCCACCAGGCAGGGCACCTTGCCGGTGGGCGAGAACGCCTTGAACGCGTCGGGATGCTGCGCGCCACCGAAAGGCACCAGGATCTCGCGGAAGGGAATGGCGAGTTCGCGCATCAGCACCCAGGGGCGCAGTGACCAGGAGGAATAGTTCTTGTTGGCGATATAGAGGTCGTACATGCGTAGTCCTGGGCTCACAGCGTCTTGTCCACCAGTTCGAACCTGTCGCGATCACCATAGCCATGGCGCCGGTAGAACGCGCGCGCCTCGGCATTGTCGCGGCCGATCTGCAGGGACACGTTCGTGCAGCCGTGCGCCCGGAACGCAACTTCCGCGGTTCTCAGCAGCTGTCCGCCCAGCCCGAGCCGGCGATGCGGCGGCAGCACGAAGAACTCGTCGATCTCGGCGGTCAAGCCCTGGTGCTCGAGACTGAACACGTACACTGCCAGCAGATAGCCCGCGGGTAAATCATCCACGCGGGCAAGCCAGGCACGACCGAGCGCGGGCTGCGCGATGACTCTTTCCAGCAGTCCCGCGATGCGCGCGCCATCGAAGCCCTCGATGGCCTCGAATCGCCAGTATTGCTCGACGAGCGGCAGCAGGTCGCGCACGTCCGCGGTCCCGACCGGCAGGATTCGTACCCTGGCGCTCACGAGGCGCGCGCCCGCAGCATGCGCCGCTGTGCCGCGTGTGCACGCTTCAGATTGCGACCGAGCAGCAGCAGCGGCAGGACGTCGCCGAAGACGTGCGCCACCATGGCGGCGGGCAGTCCCCAGGGTGAATACAGCAGGATCACGGCGGCCGCGAAGAACTGCGCGTGCCACAGCTGCATGCGCCAGCCCTGATACCAGTGCAACACGCCATTCAGCACGAAACCCACCGCGATCGGAACGAGGGGTGAGCCCAGCATCGCGCCCCACTGGTGGATCAGTACGCCGCGCATCACCAGTTCCTCGACGATCGGATTGAAGCCCATGATGAAGACCACGGCGATCAGCTTGGCGCCGCGCCCGCGTGGCCAGGCGCGCAGGTTGCCGCGCGCGGCCACGAGCCGCATGCGCGGCACGGCCCGGGCGAGCCAGAGCAGGCAAAGATTGGCCAGGATGACCGCCAGGAATCCGATTTCGCCGGCGAGGATGGTGTCCAGCCAGCGGATGTCCCGCGGGATGCCCACGGAGTCGAACGTCCATTCGCCATGCGACCAGGCGAACGCCAGCACCGCGACGAACAGCAGCTGTCGTCCGGCGAACTGCGCCAGGTGCCGGGCCGTCAGGCGCCGTGGCAGCGGTGGCACCGAAGGGTCGCGGGCGCGCTTCCAGTGCGCGTGGCCCTGCGTGACGGCCAGCATGCCGACGTAGGCGAGGAAGAACACGACCAGCAACATGGCGCCAGTGTAATCCGGCTAACTACCATCCGGCAGCCAGAGCGTCACCACGGCCCCGCCATCCGCGCGGTTCGCGATGCGCAGGCGGCCGCCGTGGGCCTCGACGATCTCGCGGCACAGGGTCAGGCCGAGGCCGGTGCCGCTTTCCTTGGTCGAGTAGAAGGGCACCAGCGCGTGCTCGAGCGCCGCCGCGCTGAAGCCCGGACCCCGGTCGCGCACCTCGATGGCGAAACCCCGTGCCGCGGCCTGGACCGAGAGCTCGATCGAGGCGGCATCGGCGCCGGATTCGCGCGCGTTCTTCAGCAGGTTGATCAGCGCCTGTTCGATCTGCCCGGTGTCGAAGCTGGCGGTACGCGCGGGCAGCGCCCCGACCAGCCGGAAGCTGACCACCACGCGCAAGCGCTCGAGCAGCATCGTCCAGTCCACCGGCGCCAGGCGGGGCTGCGGCAGCTTGGCGAACTGCGCGTAGCCCTCGATGAATCCTGCCAGGTGGCGCGCGCGGTCCTCGATGGTCGCGAACACGCGGGCGAGCTGCGCGGGATCGGGCGGCGCGCTCGCCAGGATCTGCCCGGAGTGCGCCAGCGAGGAGATGGGGGCCAGCGAGTTGTTCAGCTCGTGCGCGATCACGCGGATCACCTTCTTCCAGGTGGCGACCTCCTGGGAGTTGATCTCGCGCGTCAACTGTTTCAGCAGCAACAGCCGGTGCGGCATGGCATTCAACAGGAAGCTGCGCTGCGAGACGTGATAGACCTGCGGTTCGCCGGCCTCGAAGGTGAACAGCGTGTCGCCGCCGCGCTCGACGGCTTCGCGCAGCGGCGCGGGCGCGCGTTCCAGGTAACGCGCGAACCGTTCGCCTTCGAGCTTGCGACCGTCGCTGAACAGCTGGCGCGCGGCCGAGTTGCTGTAGAGCACGGCGTCGGCGCTGTTGGTCAGCACCATGGCCAGCGGCGTGGCCTGGATCACCGTGTCGAGCATCAGCTCGCGCTGGTACAGGCTTTGTCGTTCGACGCGCAGGCGTTCGCCCAGGCTGTTGTAGTTGTCGACGAGCTCGCCGACTTCATCGGTGGTCGCACGCGTCACGCTGACGCTGAAGTCGCGATCCTTGAGGCTCAGGATGCCGTCGTTGAGGGCGCGCGCCATGCGGCTCCAGCGCCCGGTCAGACGCGCGCCGCTCCAGGCGGCGAGCGGCACCAGGACCAGCGCGGCCGCCACGCCGGCCTGCCAGGGATTGCCGATCAGCGACTGCACCAGCAGCGCAAGCAACACGCCGAGCAGGGCGATGCCGCCGAGCCACATCGACACCCAGCCGGCCATGGAAAAACGCAAGTTCATCTGCCGCGGCGCGATCCTGGCGGTCCTAACGTCCCGGGGTCTCCTTGATACCCAGTTTCTCCATGCGGCGGTAGAGGGCCTGGCGACTGATGCCGAGCTGGCGCGCGGCCTGCGCGACGACCTGGCCGTGATCGGCCAGCACGCGTTCGATGGTGGCGCGATCCAGCACCGGGTCGTCGGCGCGGGCCGGCAGCACCGCCGGCAGGTTGAGCGTGGCGGCGCCGATCGGCTGGTCGCCGGCGAGCAGCGCAGCCCGTTGCAGCACGTTGCGCAGTTCGCGCACGTTGCCGGGCCAGGTGTAGTTGAGCAGCGCGCGCTCGGCCTCGGCCGTCAGGCGCGCGCCACCGCCCAGGAAGGCGCGCGCGATGGGCAGGATGTCGTCGCGGCGCTCGGCGAGCGGCGGCAGCGCCAGTTCGATCACGCTGAGCCGGTAGTACAGGTCTTCGCGGAAAGTCCCGGCACGCATCGCCTCGCGCAGCGGCAGGTTGGTCGCGGCGACGATGCGCACGTCGGCACGCCGCGTCGTATTGCTGCCGAGGCGCTCATATTCCCCGGTCTGCAGCACGCGCAACAGCTTCGCCTGCCCGGAGAGCGGCAGGTTGCCGATCTCGTCCAGGAACAGCGTGCCGCCATCGGCGGCCTCGAAGCGGCCCGGGCGCGCCTTCGCGCCGGTGAAGGCGCCGGCCTCGGTGCCGAACAGTTCGGCCTCGATGAGCTGATCCGGCAACGCGCCGGCATTGACCTTGATGTAGGGCTTTTCGCGGCGCGCGGAATTGGCGTGCACGATGTCGGCGAGCACTTCCTTGCCGGCGCCGTTGGGACCGGTGATCAGCACCGGCACGTCGGCATGCGCCACCTGCGCGGCCATCGAAGCCGTGGTGTGCAGCGCGTCGCTCTCGTAGACCAGTCCGCGAAGGTCGTAGCGTTCGGCGAGCTGGGCGCGCGCCTCGGCGCGCCGCGCGCGCGTCGTGATGTTCTCTTCGACCGCGGCGCGCAGCTCGAGCAGGTTGCGGACCGTGGTCAGCAGTCGCGCGTCGTCCCAGGGCTTGGCGATGTAGTCGGCCGCGCCGGCCTTCACCAGGTCGACGGCGGTCTCCAGGTGCGTCCAGGCGGTCAGCAGGATGACCGGCACGTCCGGATGCAGGGCGCGCAGCTCCCGAAACAGCGCGATGCCTTCCTCGCCGGAGGTGGCCTCGCGGCGGAAGTTCATGTCCTGGATGACCAGGTCGACTTCCTGTGACCGCACGGTCGCGAGTGCTTCGGCGGGAGATGAAGCGCCGAGCACCCGCGCACCGTGCAGGGACAAAAGCACCTGGAAGGCCGTTCGCACGGCCTCGCTGTCGTCCGCCACCAGTACCGTGCGGTTTGCCAGGCGATCCTCCACGTTGGAAGTGACTCCGGTCATGCGTAAGACGCCTGGAACTCGTTTTGGGTTGCAAGCGTTCACGTGTTCCGCGTGGCCATCGCAGGTGACACCTTTGCGGCGCGCAGCGCCGGTTGCCAGGCGGCGAACTGGCCGAGGGCCCAGAGGCCGAGCACGCCGCCGACCAGGTAATACAGGTCGAGCCGCGGCAGCTGGTATTGGGTGGACAGCCAATAGCCGGCGGCGAGCGCCAGGCCGCACCCGACCAGCACTCCGACCGTGGTCACGAGCCAGTTCTCGGCGAGGAAGTACTGCACGATGTCGAGCTTGCGCGCGCCCACCGCGCGCCGCGTGCCGATCTGGCGCGTCCGGCTGTTCACGTTGAAAGTGGCGAGACCGAAGATGCCCAGCGCGCTGAACACCAGCACCAGCCCGGTGACCACCGTGAGGGTGAACGCCATCATCATGTCGCCGGAATAGCTGCGCTGCTTGTCGTCGGACATCTTGCGCAGCTTGCCGACCACGCGGTTCGGATCACGCTTGCGCAGCGCGCTTTCGGTTTCCTTCATGACGCGGTCGATCTCGCCCGGCCTGGTGCGCACGATGTACCGCGTGTATTCCGAGACGCGCGGCACCAGGATGGCGCGGTCCACCTTGTCCCATCCCACCCATGAGCCGTGCATGTGGTCGATGACACCGACGATCCGGATGGGTTTGCCCTGGTCGTCATAGAAGTCCCTGCCGGCCAGGTTCGTCTCGCCGGGGAACAGCGCTTCGGCGAACGCGCGGCTCACGACGGCGTTGGGCGGCTGGCCCTGCTCCTCCTTCTGTTTCCATTCGATCATCGACGCATCGAAATTCTTTCCCTCCGCGAGCTTCACGCCCAGCGCGGTGGCGCCGTGATCGTCGGTGCGGTAGTACGCCGCCGGGGAATCCTTGCCCTTCTTGTCCGGCAGCGAGTAATAGCCCGAGGAACTGCCGCTGCCCGAGAGCGGAACCTGGTGCATGGGCGCCGCGTCGACCACGCCAGGCAGCTGGCGCAGCAGCGCCATGTCGTCGCGCACCATGGCGATGAAGTCGAAGTCCTTCTCGAATCCTTCGACGCTGAACGAGAAGATGTTCTGGTCGTCGATGCCGCTCGGCCGTCCGACCAGGCTGACTCGCTGGTAGGTGAGATACACGGCGTTGACGACGATGGCGAGCGTGATCGCGATCTGCAACGCGACCAGGATGGCGCCGGCGCTGTTGCGCAGCAGGGCGGAGACGATCGGTCGGATTCCCATGATCATTGCACCTTGAGGTAGGAGGCGGGGGCGGCGCGCCCGATGCGCCAGGCCGGATACAGTCCGGCGAGCACCCCGGCGAACACCGCGATCACCACCACGATCGCGAAGTTCGTGGCATCGAATGGAATGAAATTGAGCGGCGCGTCGAGGAATCGCTGGTACCACGCGCGCATGGCCCAGACGCCGCACCAGCCCAGCAGTCCGCCCGCCATGCCGCCGGCCAGCGCCACGAGGCCGGACTCGGTCAGGTGCTGCAGGAAGATGTCGCGGCGGCTGGCGCCGAGCGCACGGCGCACGCCGGCCGCGGGAGCCGCGTTCAGGAACTTCGCGAGCAGCAGCCCCACGGTGTTCACCAGGCACACGGCCAGGAACGCGAACGCCAGCAACAGCATGGCCTTGTTGTCGTCGCCGAGCACCTTGTTGCGCTTCAGCCAGCCGTCCACGTCGTAGAGATAGTTGTTGAGCGGGCGGGGAAAGCGGCCGTGCTTCTTCTGCTCGAGC
>DASTHJ010000490.1:0-5573 GCA_035718265.1 Steroidobacteraceae bacterium
CGTCGAAGAGGGCATCTCGTACATCTCGACGGGCGGCGGCGCCTTCCTCGAGTTCGTCGAGGGCAAGACGCTGCCGGCCGTGGCGATGCTGCAGGAGCGCGCCCAGGCCCTGAGCAAGGCTAGTTAGACAGGCGGGCATCCGCCACCGCCGCTGCCCATCCATGGCGGCGGTCGTGGCGGCGACCTGCTGCCCCGCTCAGCGCAGCGGGGAATAATCCGTCGCGTCGACGAACACGGACTCGACCCGTTCGACGATCTTGCCGTCCTTCTGCGAATCCTCGGCGATCTTCTGCCATTCCGGATCGGCGCTGAATTCGGCCCAGTTCTTCTTCGCCTGCTCGCGGCTGGCGTGCGAGATCACGTAGATCAGCGTGTTCTCCTTCGCCGGGCTGTCCTCGAATGTCCAGTACGCGACATTGGTCATGCCGTGCTTCTCGAACATCTTCATGGTGTGCTCGCGAAAGCGCTTGTGCAGGGCGTCCAGCCGGCCGGGCAGGCAGTGGTACGTACGGATCTCGAACACCCGCGCCGGGGCCGGCGTGTCCGCGGCCAGCACCCTGGAGAGGCCTGCACCGAGAACGAGCCCCATGGCCAGGATCGCCCATGACAAGGACATGGATTTCATCGACATCGGACACCCCTTCGTGACATGCAAATGCGTGAATCGCCGCGCGTGATTATGCGCCACGCGGCTTTTTCGCATGGCAGAATGCGCGCCCATGCCAGAACGCCAGATGCACTCGCGCACGAAGATCGTCGCGACCTTGGGTCCCTCGACCGACTCGATCGAAGTCCTCACCGAAATGGTTCGCGCCGGCCTCGACGTGGCGCGCGTGAACTTCTCGCACGGCAAGCAGGAAGAACACGGGCGGCGCATCGATCTCGTGCACGAGGCGGCGCGTCGCGCCGGTCGCTACGTCGGCATCCTCGCGGACCTGGGCGGCCCCAAGATCCGCATCGAGAGTTTCGTCAACAGGAAAGTCGACCTGAAGGACGGACAGGCGTTCGCGCTCGACACGGCGCACGATCCGAACGCGGGCAACGAGCAGGTGGTGGGTTGCGCCTACAAGGAGCTGCCCACCGACGTGAAGCCGGGCAACATCCTGCTGCTCAACGACGGACTCATCGAGCTCGAGGTCACCAAGGTCACGGGCACGCGCATCGACACCAGGGTCATCGCCGGCGGCGAGCTGTCGAACCGCAAGGGCGTCAACCTGCGGGGCGGCGGCATCTCGGCGCCGGCACTCACCGAGAAGGATCGCGAGGACATCAAGTTCGCCGCCTCGAAGGGCGTGGACTACATCGCCGTGTCGTTCGCGCGCGATGCGGCGGACGTCAACCTGGCGCGCTCGCTGCTGCGCCTCGCGGGCGGGCACGGCCACATCTGCGCGAAGATCGAGCGGCACGAGGCGATCCGCAACCTGATCGAGATCATCGAGGCGTCCGACGTACTCATGGTGGCGCGCGGCGATCTCGCCGTGGAAATGGGCTACGCGGCCATCACCGGCCTGCAGAAGACCATCATCCACGAGTCGCGCACGCGCAATAAGGTGGTCATCACGGCCACGCAAATGATGGAGTCGATGATCAGCGCGCCGGTGCCGACGCGCGCCGAGGTCTCCGACGTGTCGAACGCCGTGCTCGACGGCACGGACGCGGTGATGCTCTCGGCCGAGAGCGCCGTCGGCAAGTACCCGGTGAAGGCCGTGCAGGCCATGGAAGAGGTCATCAACGGCGCGGAGAAGTACCAGGTCTCCACCAGCCGCGTGCGCCACCGCGTCGACGGTATCGTCGATCGCACCGAGGAAGCCATCGCGATGGCGGTGATGTACACCGCCAACCACATGAACGTGCGGGCCATCGTGGCGCTGACCGAATCCGGCACCACGCCGCTGTGGATGTCGCGCTCGCGCGCCGACATCCCGATCTACGCGTTCACGCGGCACGAATCCACGCGCCGCCGCGTCACGCTGTATCGCGGCGTGTACCCGGTGCCGTTCGACATCCCGGAAGTGCGCAGCACCGAGCTGTTCCGCGCCATTCTCACGATGATGCTGCAGCTCGACCTGGTCGAACCGGGCGAAATGGTCATCGTCACCAAGGGCGAGCTCGCCGGCATCACCGGCGGCACCAACACGATGACCATCCTGCGCGTTCCCAAGGACTAGCTCGCGCCCATGCGCTGGCTGCGTTGGACCCTCGCCGGCCTCGCGGCACTCGCGCTCGTCGCCTTCGGGCTCGCCTGGTGGGCGATGCACCGCAGCCTGCCGCAGCTCGACGGCCACCTGCCGGTGGAAGGTCTCCGCGCCACCGCCGACATCGAGCGCGACGCCCGCGGCATCCCGGTCATCACGGCGCGTACGCGCGTCGACCTGGCATTCGCCACGGGCTTCGCGCACGCGCAGGACCGCTTCTTCCAGATGGACCTGTCGCGCCGGCTCGCGGCCGGCGAGCTGTCCGAGCTGTTCGGTGCGGTGGCGTTGCGCCAGGACGTGCGCACGCGGCGCTTCGGCTTCCGCGCGGTGGCGCGTCGGGTCGTGGAAGCGGCGCCGGCGGCGCAGCGCGCCATCATCGAATCCTATGCGCGCGGCGTGAACGCCGGGCTCGCCAGCCTCGGCGCGCGTCCCTGGGAATACCTGCTGCTGCGCGCCGTGCCGCGCGCATGGCAGCCGGAAGACTCGGTGCTGGTCGTGCACTCGATGTGGTGGCAGCTGCAGCACGGCACGATCGTCTACGAGATCGGCCGCCGTCGCCTGGAGCGTGCCGCCGCGCAGCGCGCCACGCCCGAGGCGGCGCGCGCGCTGATCGAGTTCGTCTACTCGGGCTACGGCCCGTGGGATACTCCTAACTACTCTGCCGATGCGCGCTGCCTGCGCGTGGCGTGCGGCCGCGGGGCGCGCAAGCGGCCGTTTCCGGCGCTGCTGCGCTTCGGCGACGCGCCGGCGGCGGCCGCCGACGACGACGCCAGGCCGGGCAGCAACGGCTGGGCGATCGCCGGCACGCACACGCGCTCCGGCGTGGCGCTGGTGGCCAACGACATGCACCTGGAGCTCGGCGTGCCCACCGTGTGGTATCCAGCGCGGCTGCGGCTCGACGGCGAGCGCATGCTGGATGTGACCGGCGTGACCTTGCCGGGCACGCCGGCCATGGTGGCGGGTTCGAACGGCGCCGTCGCCTGGGGGTTCACCAACAGCTACGGCGATTTCGCGGACGTGCGCTTCGGACCCTGTGCCGATGCCGCGTACGGCGTACGCACCGAGCACATCGCGGTTCGCGGCGCGGACAGCGTGGCGGTGCAGTATCGCGAGGCGGGCCCCGCGGTGGTGCTCGACGGTGACGAATTCGCGGCCGACGTCGCGCGAGGCGAGTGCCTGCAGGTCGCCTGGCTCGCAACCCGGCCGGAGGCGACCAATTTCGAACTGTTCGGCATGGAGACGGCGGACAGCGTGGATGCGGCGCTCGCGCTCGCGCCACGCGTGGGGATTCCCGCGCAGAACCTCGTGGTCGGCGACCGTGGCGGCCGGATCGCGTGGACGCTGTTCGGGCGCGTGCCACGCACGAGCGGCCCGGAGCGCTATTTCGGCGAGCTCGAGTATCGCGACGCCAGCGACCACCCGCGGCTGGTCGATCCGCCGGTGGGGCGGCTGTGGACCGCGAATCAGCGCGTGGTCGAGGGCCCGCTGGAAGCCGCCATCGGCGACGACGAGCTCGAAGTGGGCGCCGGCGGCTACGACATCGGCGCGCGCGCGCGGCAGATCCGTGACGACCTGGTCGCGCTGGATCACCCCGCCACCGAGAAGGACATGCTCGCCATCCAGCTCGACGCGCGTGCCCTGTTCCTGCGGCGCTGGCGCGACTTGCTGCTGACCACCCTGGAAGAGGGGAATCTGCAGGAGGGCACGCCACGCCGGGAATTCCGCGACCTGATCAGCAACTGGAATGGTGAGGCCAGCCCGGACTCGGTGGGCTACCGGCTGGTGCGCACGTTCCGCTCGCAGGCGCTCGGCGAGCTGTGGAACGCGCTGGTCGCAAATCTCCTGGGGGCGGACGTCAAGTTGAAACGCGCGGCGCCCTTCGAAATGGCGGGCTGGCGCCTGCTGTCGGAGCGGCCGGCCGGCATCGCTCCGCCGGATGCGCCGGACTGGAAGGCGTTCCTGCTGCAGGAAATCGACGTGACCATCGACAAGCTGGTCGAGCAGTGCGGTGCGCTCGCGCGCTGCGCGCATGGATATGGCCAGCCGCTGCGCATCCGGCATCCGTTGTCGGAGGCCATTCCCGGACTCTCGTGGCTGCTCGACATGCCGGCCGTGCCGCGCACCGGCGACAACCACATGCCGCGCGTCGAGGACGGCAACCTCTCGGCATCGGAGCGCTTCGCCGTCTCACCCGGCCGCGAGTCGGAGGGATACCTGGAGCTTCCCGGAGGTCCATCGGGACATCCGCTGTCACCTTTCTATCGCAGCGGCTTCGAGGACTGGGCCGCGGGGCGTCCCGCGCCATTCCTGCCGGGCCTGCCGGCGCATCGGCTGGAGCTGAGACCGCGTTGACGCGCCTCGTTACCTGGATGCAGCGTATTGCCTCACACTTTCCGCACCTGGTCTGGTTGAATCCCGAGCCCGAGGACCGCTGGAAATGGACTCCGTCCATCGGGATCACGCGGCAACTGGCCGGCGGCCGCATGTTTCCGCTGACGATCGACGGAATCGACAGGGCGATGTATGAGTTGCGCAGGGGCAGCCCCTATACTCCCGCGCATGTTAGCTAGGCGAATCTCACTACTCGCGGCGCTCGTGCCGATGGCCGCGCTGGCGCAGGCTCTTCCCGATGCAGGCGGCGACACGGCGCCGATCACCTTGCCGGAGCAGTCGCCGCCCGAAGCGGCCGGCGTCGCGCTGGTCACCGTGCCGGCGCTGACGCCCGTCGTGGTGCGCATCGAGGATTCCATTTCGTCCAACCAGAACCGGCGTGGCGACCGGTTCCGGATCACCGTCGACGAAGACGTGCGCATCGGCGACGTGCTGGTGATCCCGGCCGGCAGCACGGGCGAGGGGGAGGTGGTCCACGCCGCGAAATCCGGCGCCGGCGGCAAGGCCGGTGAGCTCATCCTGGCGGCGCGGTTCGTGCGCGTCGGCGACGCCGAAGTGCGGCTGCGTTCGCTGGCCCTCGGCGCGCGCGGCAAGGATCACACCAACGACGCGCTGGCCGCAGGTTTCGCCATCGGGCCGTTCGCGATGTTCGTGAAGGGCGGCATCGTCACCGTGCCGGCCGAGACCCTGGGACTCGCCAAGACGGCGCAGGAACTGATGCTGCCGGCAGTGGTGTCGCCGACGCCGCTCCCGGCAGCAGAAGACGAAGAAGCCAACAAGGGAGGAGCGCAATGAAGTCGAAACTGATCAAGCTGGGCCTCGTCGCCCTGGCACTGGCGCCGCTGGCGGCATTGTCCGAGGACAATGTGTCGACGGCGATGCCCGCAACCGATGCCGCCGGCGGCGGCACCGGCACCGTGGTGTTCTTCCGCGAGAGCAAGTTCGTGGGAGGCGGCATGCGCTACAAGGTGCGCGAGAACGGTGTCG
>DASTHJ010000491.1:0-4989 GCA_035718265.1 Steroidobacteraceae bacterium
CGAATCCATTCTTCGATGCCGCGTCGCGAGCCGTGACCCGCACCCGCGAGCAGCTTCTGCAATCTCTCGCTCATCGCGCGCGGCAGCATAACCAACCGTTATATGGGTATGCCAAGCCCGGCCTCGTGAACTCAAAACGACGCGCCTAGAGTCCGCGAACCATGATCTACGACAACATATTAGGCACCATCGGACGCACTCCCATCGTCAGGATCAACCGGCTCGCGCCGGCCGGCACGACGATGTACGTGAAGTGCGAGTTCTTCAATCCGCTCTCGTCGGTCAAGGACCGCCTCGCGATCGCCATCATCGAAGATGCCGAGCGCAGCGGCACGCTGAAGCCGGGCCAGACCGTGGTCGAGGCCACCTCCGGCAATACCGGCATCGCGTTGGCCATGGTCTGCGCCGCGAAGGGTTATCCGTTCGTCGCCACCATGGCCGAATCCTTCTCGATCGAGCGCCGCAAGATCATGCGCATGCTGGGCGCCAAGGTCATTCTCACGCCGGCCGCCGAGCGCGGTGTGGGCATGGTGCGCAAGGCTGCCGAGCTCGCCAAGAAGCACGGCTGGTTCCTCGCGAGCCAGTTCGAGAACCAGGCCAACCCGGCCTATCACCGCAACACCACCGGCCCCGAAATCCTGCAGGACTTCGTCGGCAAGCGGCTCGACCATTTCGTGAGCGGCTGGGGCACGGGCGGCACGCTGACGGGCGCCGGCCAGATGATCAAGCTGGCGCGCCCCGACGTGAAGGTCATCGCCACCGAACCCGAAGCGGCGCAGCTGCTCGGCGGCAAGCCGTTCTCGCCGCACAAGATCCAGGGCTGGACGCCGGACTTCCTGCCGGGCGTGCTCGACAAGAACGTGCCGGATCGCATCGTGCCGGTCACGGACGCGGAGGCGATCGAGACCTCGCGCGCGCTCGCCAAGAGCGAAGGCATCTTCTGCGGCATCTCGAGCGGTGCGACTTTCGCCGCCGCGCTCAAGGTGGCGCGTGAAGCCGGTCCAGGATCGGTGACGCTGGCGATGCTGCCCGACACCGGCGAACGCTATCTGTCCACGCCGTTGTTCGAGGGCATCAACGACGGCGGCGACCCCGAGCCGTGAGCGGATCGCCGCGCCAGTTCGAACATGCGTTGCGCGCGGCTGCCGCTTCCGAGCTTGCCGAGGTGACCCTGGGCCCGGCGACAAAGTTCGTGGCGCTGCCCGATCCGTTCCCGTTCTGGCGCGGCGGCACATTGTCCGAAGGCCAGGTGGCCTACGAAACCTGGGGCGAGCTCAACGACGCGCGTGACAACGCATTGTTGTTGTTCACGGGCCTGTCGCCTTCGGCGCATGCGGCCTCTTCGGCCAAGGATCCCTCGCCGGGCTGGTGGGAGAAGATGGTCGGGCCCGGCAAGGCCATCGACACCGATCGCTACTACGTCATCTGCATCAACTCGCTCGGCAGCTGCTTCGGATCGTCGGGACCCGCCTCGATCGACCCGGCGACCGGGCTCGCCTACCGGCTCGACTTCCCCGACCTCTCGGTCGAGGACATCGCGCGCGGCGGCTACGAGGTGGTGCGCGCGCTGGGCATCGAGAGGCTTTCCGCCGTGGTGGGTGCCTCGCTCGGCGGCATGGTGGTGCTGGCGTTCGCCACGCAATTCGCCGGCGTCGCGCGCCGCGTGATCAGCATCTCGGGCAGCCCTGCGGCATCGCCATTCGCCATCGCGCTGCGCTCGCTGCAGCGCGACGCCATCCTCACCGATCCGGACTGGCAGGACGGCCAGTACTCCGGTGACGTGCGGCCGACCACCGGCATGCGCCTCGCGCGCAAGCTCGGCACCATCACCTACCGGTCGGCTGCGGAGTGGAAACACCGTTTCGGCCGGCGCCCGGCTTCCGACCGGCGTTACGAGGCGCTGTCGCCGGGCCGCGCGCATTTCCCGCCCGAGTTCGCGGTGCAGGATTACCTCAACGCGCAGGCCGACAAGTTCGTGTCGGTGTTCGATCCGAACTGCTACCTGTACCTGTCGCGTGCGATGGACCGCTTCGATCTCTCGGCGCACGGCGGCAGCCCGGCGGCGGCGCTCAAGCGCGCGGCCGTCGAGCAGGCGCTGGTGATCGGCGTCGAGTCCGACATCCTGTTCACCATCAAGGAACAGAACGCGATCGCCGAGGCTTTCGAGGCGGCGGGCACGCCGACCGAGTTCGTGCCGCTGGCATCGCTCGAAGGCCACGACGCCTTCCTGGTCGACATCGAGCCGTTCGCGGCCGCCATCGGCCGATTCCTGGAAAATCCCTGAAGCGGCCGCCCGGCCGCGTCGCGAACTGACCGCTGACTAACTACCGCCGCCGGCGCCGGCCGGCGCCGTGCGCCCGGAACCAGCCTGTCCCAGGATGGGAGGCAGCGGGCAATGCAGTACGGCACACACGGTGCGCAGCAGCTCGCCTTCCGCCACCGACAGCGTGCGATCGTGCGCGATGCAGCGGACCATCCCCTCGATGAGCACCCGCTTGGCGAACGGCCGCAGGTGCACGAGGCGCGCCAGCGCGTCCTTGAGCGCGACCGGCCAGGCGTCGATGTCCCGGAATGCCGGCCGGTGCTGCGGCAACACCACGGAGATGCCAGCCTCGTAGGCCGGCATGGCGCGCGACTTGTCGATGGCGCCCTGCGCCGCCAGCACGCAGAACAACACGTGCACGGCGTCGACTTCCTGCAGCAGCGAGCCGCTGCCGTGCTGCGCGCCCGCCTCGAGCTCGTCGTAGAGGCTCGATGCCAGCAGCAGCGTCAGGCAGCACTCGAACACGTCGATGCGCGCATCGCTGAGCGCCAGCCGGCCCACCACGTCGCGCAATTTCTGGCGCTCGGCCAGGGTCAGGCGGCGCAGCGAGGGAAACAGCTGTTGCACCGCCGGCAGGCGCAATTCCGGCGCGAGCGATTCGGCGAGGCCGCGTTGCGCCAGCACGTGAGCGGTGAACTCGGCGCCATAGGCTTCGTCGAGGATGCGGCGTTGCGCGTCCAGCACCGCCGGAACCCGGCTCACCAGCAGCGCCAGCGTCAGCGCACGCGCGTGATCGGCCGAGTCGACGAATTCGCGCACGCCTTCCGGGATGGCGGTGCGGGCGTGCTCGGCATAGCGCACCTGCTCGGTGGCGATGGTGCCGGCCTGCGCGGCGATGGCCGCCGCCTCGTTGGCCAGCGCCGCCGCGGGCGCAGTGTGCAGGCTCGCCGCCGCGCCGCGCGGCGAAACCGCAGCCCGTGCGGAGTCCTGCTGGCTCAGGCGTTGCGCATCGCGCGCGGCGGCCGCGGCCAGCGCCGGCAGTTCGGCGATCCGGAAAGAAGGATCCAGGGCCTTGAGGCGATCTTCGAGCGACGGATGCGTGGCGAACAGGCGCGGCATGCCTGCGGCAAACAACATGTGCGCCACTTCCTCCACTTCGGGCGACCTCAGGCGCGAGCCCGAGCTCACGCCGGCGATCTTGAGCAGCGCGCCGGATAGTCCAGCAGGATTGCGCGTGAACTGCACCGCCGAGGCATCTGCGAGCCGCTCCCGGTGGCGAGACACGGCCGCCTGCAGCAGCCGGCCGAAGAACACGCCGATGTAGCCGAGAACCATGACGGCCAGCGCCGCCAGCATGAGCGCACCGGCGCCGTCGCGGCGGTCGCGGCTGCTGCCGCGCGGCGAGCTCTGCAACACGATGCGCGCGATGATGGCGATGACCAGCAGTCCGAAGGTCCAGCCCAGCAGTCGCAGGTTGAGCCGCATGTCACCGTTGAGCACGTGGCTGAATTCGTGCGCCACCACGCCCTGCAACTCGTCGCGCGTCAGCAGCGTTGCCGCGCCACGCGTCACGGCGATGGCGGCATCGGCGGGCGAGTTGCCGGCCGCAAAGGCGTTGATGCCGTCCTCGTTCTCCAGCACGTACACCTCGGGCATGGTGACGCCCGAGGCGATGGACATCTCCTCGACCACGTTGTGCAGCCGCCTGAGCGCCGGATCACGCGTATTGCGTTCGACGCGTGCCCCGCCCAGCGAACGCGCCACCACGGCTCCACCGGCGCGCAGCGACAGCGTCTTGAACAGGCTGGCGCCGCAGATGATGGCCAGCGTGACGATGGTGGTCAGCACCACCGGACCCGCCGGCGACACCTGCGGATCCGAGGCTCCCAGCACCGCGAGGACAATGGCATCCACGGCGGCGACCACCAGCGCCACGGATACGAGGAACGCGAGCAGCAGCCAGCGCGTCGTGCGCCGTGCGGCTTCCTGGCGGGCGTAGAAGTCCACGCCTTGTCCTTTATGGGCGGATCAGGTGAAAGAGACCTTTGGCGCTTCGCGCGCCTCGGGCTTCGAGATCTCGAGCAACTGCGCGGGCGCGAAATTGAACATGCCGGCGACGATGCTGCCGGGGAACATCTCGCGCTGGTTGTTGTAGCTCATGACCGCGTCGTTGTAGGCCTGGCGCGCGAAGGCCACCTTGTTCTCGGTGGACGTCAGCTCTTCGGACAGCTGCATCATGTTCTGGTTGGCCTTGAGATCCGGGTATGCCTCGGCCAGCGCGAACAGCCGGCCCAGCGAGGCGCCCAGCTGGTTCTCGGCGCCGGTCAGTGCGTTCATCGCGGCCGCGTCACCCGGATTCGCCGCCGCGGCCTTGAGGCCACTGAGCGCCGAATTGCGCGCCTGGATCACCGCTTCGAGCGTCTCGCGCTCGTGCTTCATGTAGCCCTTGGCCGTCTCCACGAGATTCGGGATCAGGTCATAGCGGCGCGTGAGCTGGACGTCGATCTGCGCGAACGCGTTCTTGTAGTTGTTGCGCGCGCCGATCAGGCCGTTGTAGACGCCGACCGCGTACAGCCCCAGCAGCACCACAAGCACCAAAAGGATCAGCATGCTCATCGGATCACTCCTCGGCAGTCGAATCTCGTCGAGAGCTCCGGCGGACAGCCTGAACGGCCATGTCCCGGTCCCGCTCCGCCACGGATGCTCGGTTCACCCGGCCGTCCCCC
>DASTHJ010000492.1:0-4056 GCA_035718265.1 Steroidobacteraceae bacterium
GCGGCGATGCCGGACGCGCCGGTAGATAGCTTCGCGATGTTCTACGACCCCAAGGTGGTCTCGAAATTCGCCAAGTGCGGCGTCTCGATCCTCGACGCCCCCTCCGAGGTGGTCGGCACGGTGCTCATCTACCTGGGCAGGGACGCCAACTCCGAGGACCCGAAGGACCTCGAGGCCGCCGAGAAGGTGCTGATGTCGGTGCGCCCGTACATCCGCAACATCCACTCCTCCGCGTACATCGAGCAGCTGGCCGGCGGCGAGATCTGCCTGGCGCTCGGCTGGTCCGGCGACGTGCTGCAGGCCAAGGGCCGCGCCGAGGAGTCGAACAAGGACTTCCACATCAAGTACAACATCCCGAAGGAAGGCGCGGTCATGTTCTTCGACAACATGGCCATTCCCGCGGATGCCGGCCATCCGAAGAACGCGCACATCTTCATCAACTACATGCTGCGCGCCGACGTGGCCGCGCGGAACAGCAACTTCATCAGCTACGCCAACAGCAACGCCGCCTCGTGGCCGCTGGTGGACGCCGAGGTCAAGAACAACCCCGGCATCTTCCCGACGCCCGAGGTGATGCCGAAGCTGGTGCCCGACCTGCCCGAGACCCCGGATTTCACCCGCACGCTGACGCGCACCTGGACGCGCTTCCGGACCGGCAAATGAACGGGAGGGGTCCCGCCTAGGGAGCGGGACCCCTCTTTGGTCTTTCGCAACCGGGGGTCTGCCATGCAAGCGGCGGAACGACGCGCCGAGAAGAACAAGCTCAAGCCCGAACCGTGGCGCGACGCGCATGCGGAAGGCTACCTGCGCATCGAGAACATCACCAAGAAGTTCGGTGAGTTCACCGCCGTCAACAACGTTTCGCTGAAGATCTTCCGCGGCGAGATCTTCTGCCTGCTCGGCGGATCCGGCTGCGGCAAGTCGACGCTGCTGCGCATGCTGGCGGGATTCGAGTCGCCGAGCTCCGGCGCCATCTACCTCGACGGCCAGGACCTGGCCGGCGTGCCGCCCTACGAGCGGCCGATCAACATGATGTTCCAGTCCTACGCGCTGTTCCCGCACATGACGGTCGAGAAGAACATCGCCTTCGGCCTCGAACAGGACAAGGGCCTGTCGAAGACGGACATCGCGACCCGCATCACCGACATCCTGGAGATCGTCAAGCTCACGCCGTACGCGGCGCGCAAGCCGCACCAGCTGTCGGGCGGGCAGCGGCAGCGCGTGGCGCTGGCGCGCGCGCTGGTCAAGCGCCCCAAGCTGCTGCTGCTCGACGAGCCGCTCGGCGCGCTCGACAAGAAGCTGCGCGAGGCCACGCAGTTCGAGCTGATCAACATCCAGGAGCAGCTCGGCGTCACGTTCATGGTGGTCACGCACGACCAGGAGGAGGCCATGACGCTGGCCTCGCGCATCGGCGTCATGAACCGCGGCGAGATCGTGCAGATCGGCACGCCGACCGAGATCTACGAATTCCCGCAGACCAAGTTCGTCGCCGATTTCATCGGCTCGGTCAACATGTTCGAGGGACGGCTGGTCGAGGACCTGCCGGACCGCGTGCGCATCCAGTCGGACGAGCTCGGCGCGGTGGTGTACGTCGATCACGGCATCAGCTCCGCGCCCGATGCCACGGTCTGGGCCGCGATCCGGCCCGAGAAGATCAACCTGTTGCGCACGCCGCCGGACAATCCCGCGGAGAACTGCGTCAAGGGCGTGGTCAAGGAAATCGCCTACATGGGCGACATGTCCATCTACCTCGTGAAGATCGACAGCGGCAAGACCGTGCGCGTGACGTTGCCGAACGTCGAGCGCCTGTCCGACGACGAGCGCATCCTGTGGGACGAGACGGTGTGGCTGTCCTGGCATGCCTCCAGTCCCGTGGTGGTCACGCAATGAAGGCGCAGGGTCGCTGATGGCCAGGATGGCGGCCCGAACGCTGGGCTCACGCGGGGCGCCTGGCCGCCTCGGACCGCTGTGGACGTTCCTGTTCCGCTACGGACCCCCGCGTTGGACCGAATACGTGCTGAAGAACTGGTCGGGGCAGCGGCTGGTCATCGCCGCGCCCTACCTGTGGCTGCTGGTCTTCTTCCTGGTGCCGTTCCTGATCGTGCTCAAGATCTCCTTCGCGGAGTTCGAGCCGCTCGGCCGTCCGCCGTACGCGCCGGTGTTCCAGTGGCTGGACGAGGGCGCGCTGCAGATCAAGCTGCTGGTCGGCAGCTACCAGTACCTGTTCAACGAGCCGCTGTACGTGAGCTCGTGGCTGTACTCGATCAAGGTCGCGTTCTTCTCGACGATCTTCTGCCTGCTGCTCGGCTACCCGATGGCCTACGCCATCGCGCGTGCCGCGCCTACCTACCGCAACGTATTCCTGATGCTGGTCATCCTGCCGTTCTGGACTTCGTTCCTGCTGCGCGTGTATGCGTGGATAGGCCTCCTGAAGACCGACGGGGTGATCAACAACATGCTGCTCGCCACGGGCCTGATCCAGGAGCCGCTGACGATGATGAACACCAGCTTCGCGGTGTACATCGGCATCGTGTATTCCTATCTGCCGTTCATGATCCTGCCGCTGTACTCGAACCTCGAGAAGCACGACCTCACGCTGCTGGAAGCGGCCGCGGACCTCGGCGCCGGGCCGATCAAGTCGTTCCTGCGCATCACGCTGCCGCTGTCGATGCCGGGCGTGGTCGCCGGTTCGCTGCTGGTGTTCATCCCGGCGGTTGGCGAATACGTGATTCCCTCGCTGCTGGGCAGCAGCGACCAGCTGATGATCGCGCGGCTGCTGGCCGACGAGTTCTTCCTGAATCGCGACTGGCCCAAGGCGAGCGCGGTGGCGATCGCGATGCTGCTGCTGCTGGTCGTGCCGATCATGATTTTCCAGTACTTCCAGAACAAGGAACTGGCGGCCCAGAGACGATGAAGCACGCGAGACGATGAAGACCAAGGCCATCCGGACGCAGGGACTGTTCTCCAAGACCGTGCTCGGTCTCGGCTTCGTGTTCCTGTACCTGCCGATCATTTCGCTGGTGATCTACTCGTTCAACGATTCGCGCTCGGTCACGGTGTGGAACTCGGTCAGCTCGCCGACGCTCAAGTGGTATGGCCGCCTGTTCGAGGACGACCAGATCCTCGCGGCCGCGTGGCTGTCGATCCGCGTGGCCGCGATGGCCGCGAGCGGCGCGGTGATCCTCGGGACGCTGGCCGGCCTGGTACTGGCGCGGTTCGGCCCGTTCAAGGGCCGGGCGTTGCTGCAGGGACTGACCACCGCGCCGCTGGTCATGCCGGAAGTCATCACCGGCCTGTCGATGCTGCTGCTGTTCGTCTCGCTGGAGCAGTTGTTCCAGGCGTTCTTCGGCTGGCAGTTCGACCGCGGCGTCAGCACCATCACGATCGCGCACATCACCTTCACGATGGCTTATGTCACCGTGATCGTGCAGTCGCGGCTCGCGAGCTTCGACGATTCGCTGGAGGAGGCCGCGCTCGACCTGGGCGCCCGGCCGGCCCGGGTGTTCTTCCGCATCACCGTGCCGCTGATCCTGCCGGCCATCCTGTCGGGCTGGCTGCTGGCCTTCACGCTTTCGTGGGACGACGTCGTGGTGACGCAATTCGTCTCCGGACCTGGGTCCAATACGCTGCCCATGGTCGTCTTTTCCCGCGTTCGGCTGGGCGTGAGCCCGGTCGTGAATGCACTGGCAAGCCTCATGGTTCTGGTAGTGGCTCTGGGCGTGATCCTGTCGGCGGTTTTCATGCGCCGCCAGGAACAACGCCGCAAACGCGAGGAACAGATGGCCGCCGTCGGCTAACTACTGATAGACTTCCACCATCGACTTGACGAGGATTCGATCAATGGCCAAATCAGCCCGTAAACACAATGCCCCCTGGACGCCCGCGGATCTGAAGAAGATGCGCGAACTGGCGCGCAAGAAGCTCTCGGCGCGACTCGCCGCCAAGGAATTGGGCCGTTCCACCGGCGCCGTGAAGTACAAGGCGATGGTGGAGGGGATCCGCTTCCGCTTCATCGACCAGCCGGCCGGAGTGCAGAAGAAGCTCGCCCGCAAGGCG
>DASTHJ010000493.1:0-13737 GCA_035718265.1 Steroidobacteraceae bacterium
CGCGATCGAGCAGATGATGATCGGCCACATGAATGGGCCGCCGGCCCGCACGATTTCCCACATGGCCCGGACTATACCGGAGGCCGCCGGAAACCGTCACTCGACGCGCCGCCAGAGGAACGGGTAACGCGCCCGGCGCGCGACCGCGAGCGCCTCGATGTCCCGCGTCCCGAATGCGAACTGGATGCCGCCGACGACGCGCGTGTCGAGTACGCGCACGCCCGCGTCGCGCCAGCGTTGCAGGAACCGCGAGCGCGCGGCGCTCTGGGCGATGCCGCCGGTCGCGATCGCCAATGCCGCGCCGCTGGCTTCTATCCACTTCGCGGCGGAGACGGGCGCACCGGCTTGTCGGCCGAGGAGCACGACCTCGCTGGCGAGTGCACCGGGCGGCAGGCGCGACAGCAAATCCCGTTCGGCGCGATCATCGAGGTCGCCGGGCAGCAACAGCGAATGTCCGTTCACCGAAACGCGCAGTGCGCAACGCATCCCCGCGCCACGCGCGGCGAATGTCTGCAGGCGCAGGGCGCCCCACTGGCGGATCGAGTCGCGGCACCGGGCGACCGGCAGGGACGTGGCGGGCCACCCACCACCCACCAGGATCTCTCCGACGTCGCGTTCGAAGGCTAACAATGCCGCCCCGGCCGCGCGATCCGCATCGAGCCGCGGCAGGACCAGCACGTCGACGCGACGGATGCCGAGCGCATCGAGCGCCGGCAGGATCACCCGCGGCGCGACCGTGCCGTGCGTGTTCCAGGAGTCGCCCGTGTCGACCAGCAGGCTGTGCCGGCGCGTGGCGATCAATACTGCCGTGCCGCGCCCGGCATCGAAGACGTGCACCAGCGCGCCGCCCGGCGGCAGGCGTGGCGGCACGAACAACAGCGGCAGCAGCACGGCGACCCCGCCCAGCCGCAGTCCCCAGGGCCAGCGGCGCATCAGCAGCAGCACCGCCGGGATGGCCAGCACGAACCACCACGCCTGCGGTTCCGTGCGCCAGGTCGCGTGCCCGAGATCCGCCGCCCACACCATGCCGGGCCACAGCCACTCGTAGAGCTTCGCCGCGACGCCAAACGGGATGGCATCGAACGCCGGCGCCCACCAGGCCGCGAGCACGCCGGCGAGCACCACCGGCACCAGCACGAACGAGATGACGGGGATCGCCAGCAGGTTCACCACCACGCCCACCAGCGAGACGCCGCCGAACACGGCGAAGGTGAGCGGCGCGAGCGCCAGCATCACGGCGAATTGCATTCCGAGGAAACGCAGCCGCCCGCGCGCGGGCCGCAGCGCCGTCGTCTCGAGCACGAGGATCACGCCGACGGCGACGAACGACAGCCAGAAGCCGGCCGCCAGCGGTGCCAGCGGATCGAGCAGCAGCACCGCAATCAGCGCCAGCGACCAGGTGCGCGCCGCGCCGACCGGGCGCGCCGCGAGCCGCGCCAGCACGAACGCGCCGAGCATCAGCCAGGTGCGCTGCGTGGGCACCGAGAAGCCCGCGAGCAGCGCATAGCCGCCGGCGGCGGTGAGGCCGGTGAGCAGCGCGAAGGGCTCGCGTCCGATGCCGAGGCGCGCCGGCAGTGCGCGCCACAACAGGCGCGCCAGTGCGAACGCCAGCAAGGCAAACAGCGTCACGTGCAATCCGGAAATCGCGACCAGGTGCGTGGTGCCCGTGGCGTTGAACACGCGCCACTGGTCGGTGCTCATGCCGCCGGTCAGGCCGACGGCCAGCGCCGTGACCAGGCCGGCCGCGTCCGGATCGGCGATGCGCGCGGCGATGCGTACGGCGATGCGCGCACGCAGCGTGTTCACGGAATCGTGCGCCAGCATCAGCCGGGAGTTGAGCGCCGAGGGCAACACGCGGCCGTGCAGCTGAATGCCGTCGCGGAACGCCAGGCGCGCGGCATCGAAGCCATGAAAGTTGGCGAGCGCGTCGGCGCGCTCGAGACGTACCAGCAGCCGCCAGCGTTCGCCGACACGCGGCGGCGCCTGGACCCGCCAGCGCAGGCGCGCGAGCCGCGCCCGCCGGTCCACGCGCGACACCAGGCTGACCTGCGCGTCGAACGCGTATTCGCCGCCTGCGTGGGCGGGCACAGACAGGATGCGGCCTTCGAGCAGCACCCGCTCGTCGTGCTCCCTCGCCGGCACGTGCAACGCCGCCCACCGTGCCAGCGGCACGCATGCCAATACCATGCCGCCGAGCAGCAGGGCCAGACGACGCGGCGCCGGCGCCACGCGCAACGGCGTGAGCCACACCAGCGCGACCAGCGCGAAGGCGCCGGACAGCCAGGCGGCGGGTGGCAATCGCGTGGACATCAGTCCGACGAGTACCCCCGCCAGCAGCGAGAGGGCGCCGGTCACGAACTCCGCGCCAGCGCATGCATCCCGTGCGGAGTTGCCCTAGAGTGGCTGCCGATGCCCCGCCTGTTGTTCCGCAAGATCACGCCGCGTGCCGAGACACTGCACAACCACTGGGCGCTGAAACCATTCAGCCGCTTCTTCGGCGATCCGCGTCTCTGGTCGCTGCAACGGCGCACCGTGGCGCCCGCGTTCGGCGCCGGGCTCGCGATCTGCTTCATCCCGCTGCCCATCCACATCCCGGTGGCCGCGCTCATCGCGATCTTCTGCCGCATTCACATCCCCACGATCATGCTGTCGCTGGCGGCCGTGAACCCGTTGACCATGGTGCCGGCCTACGTGCTCGCCTATAAGGTCGGCGTGCTGGTGACGGGCGCACCGGAACGGCACTTTGCGTTCCGCATGAGCTGGGACTGGGTGCAGCACGGGCTGGGTCCCATGTGGAAGCCCTTCCTGGTCGGCTGCGGCATCACCGGCGCGCTGCTCGGCCTCGCCGGCTACGCGCTGCTCGACATCCTGTGGCGTTACAGCGTGCGCAAGAGATATCGCGAGCGACCGGGCGCGGCCAGCCCGTAATCAGGTCCTTTCGACCAGATTTCCACGCTCGATTTCCAGCACGCGGTCCATGCGTGCCGCCAGCCGCCGGTCGTGCGTCACGACGATCAGGCTGGTGCCGAATTCGCGGTTCAGCTCGAGCATCAGCGCGAACACCGACTCGGCGTTGGCGCCGTCGAGATTGCCCGTGGGTTCATCGGCAAGCACGAGTCGCGGCCTGGTGACCAGTGCGCGCGCCACCGCGGCGCGCTGCCGCTCGCCGCCGGACAGCTCGTGCGGCCGGTGGACCAGGCGCTCGCCGAGCCCCACGCGCTCGAGCACCGCGCGTGCCTGCGCTTCGGCGGCCTGCTTCGGCTCGCGACGCACCAGCAGCGGCATGGCCACGTTCTCGAGCGCGGAGAATTCCGGCAGCAGGTGATGGAACTGGTAGACGAAGCCGAGCGTGCGGTTGCGCAGCTCGCCGCGCGGCTTTTCGGCCAGCGCGTGGATGTCGTTGCCCGCGATGCGCACCGTGCCGGCGGTCGGCCGGTCGAGCCCGCCGAGAATCTGCAGCAGCGTGGTCTTGCCGGAGCCCGACGCGCCGATGATGGCCAGCCGCTCGCCGCCCCTGACCGCGAGGTTCACGCCCTCAAGCACCTTCAGGTCGATGGGACCCTGACGGTAGGTGCGGGCCACGCCGCTGGCTTCGAGGACGAGATCAGTCATGTCGCAGGGCCTCCGCGGGCAGCGTGCGCGCCGCGCGCCACGCCGGGTAGATGGTCGCCAGCGCCGTCAGCAGCAGTGTCACCAGCGACACCTGCAGCACGTCGCCGGCCTGCACGTCGGTCGGCAGGTCGCTCATCAGGTACACCGAGGCATCGAGGAACTGCACGCCGAACGTGCCCTCGATGGCATGGATGATGGCCGGGAAATTCACGGCGATCAGCCAGCCGAGCAACGCGCCGGCGGCCGTGCCCACCAGGCCGATCAGCGCGCCTTGCACCAGGAACATCCGCAGCACGTTGTCGGGCGCCGCGCCGATGGTGCGCAAAATGGCGATGTCGGTCTGTTTTTCCTTGACGATCATGACCAGCGTGGCCACCAGGTTGATGGCTGCGACCACGACCAGGATCAGCAGGATGAAGAACATCATGGATTTCGTCAGCTCGATGGAACGGAAGAACATGGAATGGTCGCGCGTCCAGTCGCTGACGAAATAGCCGTTGCCGCTGACGTCGATGGCGCGCGCCACGGTGCGCACCAGCATCGGCGCGAGGAATGGGTCCTCGAGCGCCAGGCGGATGCCGGTGATGCGGTCGCCGAGGCGGTAGAGTTTCGCCGCGTCGGTCATGTGCACGATGGCGAGACCGCGATCGAACTCGTACATGCCGGAGTCGAAGATGCCGGCCACGGTGAAACGCCGCCTGCGCACCTCGAAGCCGGCCGGCGTCACGTCGCCCTCGGGCGCCATCAACACCACGTTCTGCCCGACCTGGACGCCGAGCTCGGTCGCGAGCGCGGAGCCGAGGATGATGCGGTACTTGCCGGGCGCGAGGTCATCGAACGAGCCGGCCTTCATGTGCGAACCGAGTCCGACCGCCTTCAGCTCCTCTTCGGGCAGCACGCCGCGCACCACCGCTCCCGCGCCCCGCTGCCCGTTGGCGAGCAGGCCACGCGATTCGATGTAGGGCACCGCCGCCTTCACGCCCGGCTCGTGCGCGGCCGTTTCGAGCTTGGAGCGCCAGTCGGGGATCTCGCCGTCGATGCCGGTGATCGTGGCGTGCGAGGTGACGGTCAACATGCGGTTGCGCAGCTCCTGCTCGAAGCCGTTCAGCACCGAGAGCACCACGATCAGCACCGCCACGCCGAGCGCCAGGCCCAGCACCGACATCGAGGCCACGAACGACACGAAGCCGCTGCGGTGCGCCGAGCGCAGGTAGCGCGTGCCGATCAGCCACTCGTACGGCAGGGCCATGGCGTCACTCGTAACGCAGCGCGTCGGCGGGCGGGATGCGCGCCGCGCGCAATGACGGGTAGATGGTCGCGAGCAGCGTGATCAGCATCGCGATGCCGGCGATCCACGCGATCTGCGCGAAGCGCAGCTCCGAGGGCAGGCGCGTGACCACGTATACGCTCGAATCGAAGATCTCGAAGTTGAACAGGTGCTCGAGGAAGGCCGCGACTTCGCCGGCGTAGTAGCCGACCACGGTGCCGATCAACACCCCCAACGCCACGCCGAACCAGGCGATCACGCTGCCCTGGACCAGGAACACCGCCATGACGCGTCCCGGCGAAGTGCCGAGCGTGCGCAGGATGGCGATGTCGGTGCGCTTGTCGGTGACCACCATGGCGAGCATCGCGACCAGGTAGAACGCGGCGACCGCGACGATCAGCATCAGGATGATGGCCACCATGGTCTTCTCGATGCGGATCGCGCGGAAGTAGCTCGCGTGGTCGAAGGTCCAGTCGCGGATCTCGACGCCCGCGGGCAGCGCCCTGGCCAGCGTGGCGGCGTAGGCCGGCGCCCCGAGCGCATCGCGGAAGTTCACGTGCAGCGACATGCGCGCATCCGGTTCCGGCAACAGCGCGCGCACGTCGGCGAGCGAGGCGATCAGCAGCGAGTCGAAATCCTGCACGTCGGCGTCGAACACGCCGGCCACCTGGAATTCGCGCAGCCGCGGTTGCAACGCGCCGTCCGCGTCGGTGGTCGGGATCAGCACCGTGATCGCATCCCCCAGGCCGAGCCCGAGCATCTGCGCGAACGAGCGCCCGATCATCACGCGATCCGAGCCCGGCGTGAGGTCCGCGAGCCGTCCGTCGATCACCGCGTCCTCGAGGCGCTCGACCTGGGCGGCGTGCGCCGGATCGATGCCGCGCAGCCGCACCGGCAGCATGTCCGGCTTGCGCATGGCCAGCGCCTCGATCTCGATGAACGGCGACACCGCCGTGACGTCGGGCGCGGCACGCACGCGTTCTGCCAGCGCCGTCCAGTCCGGCGCCTCGACGCCCGCGGGCACGAAGATGCGCGCATGCGCCGACAGCGACAGCAACCGGTCGCGCAGGTCGCGCTCCAGGCCGTTCATGACCGAGAGGATCACGATCAGCGCGGTCACGCCCAGGCACACGCACAGCAGCGACACCCAGGTGATGAAGGAGACGAAGAACTTGTGCGACCGGGCGCGCACGTAGCGCAGCCCGACGAACAACGGCAGGGAATCGGGCATCAGGCGCGCCTGGCGGGCCGGTGGGCCAAAAATCTGACGGATTTCACAAAAGTGCTGTTAGACATAGTCGGCTTCGGGCGACAGCGGCTGACTTTGCCACAGTGGGGGGTATATTGCCGCCCACGGTAGTCGCTGACCGTCAGGAGAAAGCCATGCTTGCCCGCACCATGAAAATGTCCCTGATCGCGCTGGGCCTGGCCCTCGCCGTCCCCTCCTTCGGCGAGACACTGGCCATCGACGGTCAGCTCACCATCAAGCCCTCGGGCGTGGAAACGCCGCAGCGCGGCGCGACCATGGCCGCGGTGGAAGCGAAGTTCGGCGCGCCGGCCAACAAGAGCAGCCCGGTCGGCGATCCGCCCATCACCAAGTGGTTCTACGCGGACTTCGTGGTGGTGTTCGAGCACGACAAGGTGCTGCACTCGGTCGTGACGCACGGCTGAGCCACTCCTCCGTCCCATAGGCAGAGCGACGGCGCGCGGGTAAGCTGCCGCGCCTTCGCAATGCCATCTCTGCTCAAGCCTCCAGTTCCGCCGGCCGGCGCCCGCCAGCGCTGGCACCAGCTCTACGGTTCGGCCCGCAGCCTCGCCATCGCCGAGGCGGTCGAGTCCGACGAGCGGCCCTGGCTCGTCATCGCGCGGGACGCGCGCGAGCTCGACCAGCTGCGCGCCGAGCTCGGCTTCTTCCTCGGCCTGGGTCGGGACAGCACGCGCGCCATCCACGTGCTGCCGGACTGGGAGGTGCTGCCCTACGACGTGTTCTCGCCGCACCCGGACATCATCTCCGAGCGCCTCGCCGCGCTGGCCGAACTGCCCCGGCTGCGATCCGGCGTGCTGCTCGCCGCCGCCGACACGCTCGGCCAGCGGCTCGCGCCGCGCGGCTACGTCGAGGGGCGCACCTTCAATCTCGCGGTCGGCGACCGGCTGCCGCTCGAGCCGCTGCGTGCCCGGCTGGTGGAGAGCGGCTATGCCGCGGTCCACCAGGTGACCGCGCCCGGCGAATTCGCGTTGCGCGGCTCGCTGTTCGACGTGTACCCGATGGGCACGCAGACACCGCTGCGCGTCGACCTGTTCGACGACGAGATCGAAGCCATCCGCGAATTCGATCCGGAGACGCAGCGCTCCGGCCAGGCGCTGAAATCCGTGCGCCTGCTGCCGGGGCGCGAGCTGCCGCTGGACGCGGACGCCGTCAAGGCGTTCCGGCTGCGCTATCGCAAGCGCTTCGAGGGCGACCCGACGCGCAGCGTCATCTACCGCGGCGTCAGCGACGGGCTCGCGCCGCCCGGCATCGAGTTCTACCTGCCGCTGTTCTTCGACGCCACGGACACGCTGCTCGACTATCTACCATCCGGTACCGTGGTGTGCGCGCCGTCGGACATCTCCGGCGCGGTGGAGCGCGCCGCCGACGTGGTCGCCGAGCGCTACGAGGAGCGGCGGCACGACATCGAACGGCCGGTGCTCGCGCCGGCCGAGCTGTTCCTGGCGCCGCAGGAACTCGACGCGCGGCTCGCCGCGTTCACGCGCGTCGACTACGAGAGCTTCAAGATCGAGGACGCGGACACCGGCTACAACTTTCCCACGGCCGCGCCGCAGGAGTGGCGCGTCGACCTGCGCGCCGACAAGCCGCTGGCGCCGCTCGCCGCCTTCGTGCAGGACCATCCCGGCCGCGTGCTGCTGGCGGCGGACTCGGCGGGGCGGCGCGAAGTGCTGCTGGAGATGCTGCGCGCCACCGGCATCACGCCCGCGGCGGCCGCGGGCTGGCATGCCTTCGTCGACGGCGACGCGCATTTCGCCATCACCGTGGCACCGGAGATGGCCGGACTCAACATCCTCACGCCGCCGATCGCCGTGCTCGGCGAGACGCAGCTGTTCGGCCAGCGTGCGCGCCAGGAGCGTCGTCGCCGGCGCGCCGCCGCCGATCCGCAGGCCATCCTGCGCGACCTGACCACGCTCGGCCCGGGCTCGCCGGTGGTGCACGAAGAATATGGAGTGGGCCGATACGTCGGCCTGCAGGTCATGCAGGTGGCCGGGCAGGACGGCGAGTTCGTGGTGCTGGAGTACGCCGGCGGCGACAAGCTGTACGTGCCCGTGCAGCAGCTGCACCTGGTCTCGCGCTACTCGGGCGCGGCGCCCGAGAGCGCGCCGCTGCACAAGCTCGGCACCGACCAATGGGCCCGGGCGCGCAAGCGCGCGGCTGACCAGATCCGCGACGTGGCCGCCGAGCTGCTCGACCTGTACGCCCAGCGGCAGGCGCGCCGCGGGCCCTCGCTGCCGACGCGCGAGCTCGAGTACCAGGCGTTCGCCTCGAGCTTCCCGTTCGAGGAGACCGCCGACCAGGCGGAGGCCATCCGCCAGGTCATGCAGGACCTCGAGAGCGAGAAGCCGATGGATCGCGTGGTGTGCGGCGACGTCGGCTTCGGCAAGACCGAGGTCGCCATGCGCGCGGCCTTCATCGCGGCGCAGGCGGGCAAGCAGGTGGCGGTGCTCGTGCCGACGACGCTGCTCGCCGAGCAGCACACCAACAACTTCCGCGACCGCTTCGCCGACTGGCCGGTGCGCATCGAATCGCTGTCGCGCTTCCGCAGCTCGAAGGAATCCAGTGCCGTGCTCGAGGGCATCGAGAAGGGCACGGTGGACATCGTCATCGCCACGCATCGCCTGCTGCACGCCAACGTGCGGTTCAAGGAGCTGGGCCTGGTGATCATCGACGAGGAGCATCGCTTCGGCGTGCGCGACAAGGAGCGCCTGAAGGCCCTGCGTGCCGAGGTGCACGTGCTGACGCTGACCGCCACGCCGATTCCGCGCACGCTGAACATGGCGCTCGGCGGCCTGCGCGACCTGTCGCTGATCACGACGCCGCCCGCCGAGCGGCTCGCCATCAAGACCTTCGTGACCGAGTGGCACGCGCCGACGCTGCGCGAAGCGGCGCTGCGCGAGTTCCGCCGCGGCGGCCAGGTGTACTTCGTGCACAACGTGGTGGAGACCATCGACAAGACCGCGCAGGAAATCGCGAGACTGATCCCCGAGGCCGAGGTGCGCGTCGGCCACGGGCAGATGCGCGAGCGCGATCTCGAGCGGCTGATGGTGGATTTCTACCACCGCAGGTTCAACCTGCTGGTCTGCACGACCATTATCGAAAGCGGCATCGACGTGCCGACGGCCAACACCATCATGATCGACCGCGCGGACCGCCTGGGACTGGCGCAGCTGCACCAGCTGCGCGGCCGCGTCGGCCGCTCGCACCACCGCGCCTACGCCTATCTGCTGACGCCGCCGCGCAAGTCGCTGTCGGCGGATGCCGTCAAGCGGCTCGAGGCGATCGAGTCGCTCGAGGAGCTGGGCGCCGGTTTCGTGCTCGCCACGCACGACCTCGAGATCCGCGGCGCGGGCGAACTGCTGGGCGAATCGCAGAGCGGCGAACTCACCGAAGTGGGCCTGACGATGTACCTCGACCTGCTCGAACAGGCCGTCAAGGCACTCAAGGAAGGCCGCGAGCCCACGCTCGACCGGCCGCTCGCGGCCACCGCCGAGGTGGAGCTGCGCCTGCCGGCGCTGCTGCCCGAGAGCTACGTCGCCGACGTACCGGTGCGCCTGGCCTTGTACAAGCGGCTGGCCGCCGCGCCCGACAATGCCGCCATCGACGCGCTCACCGAGGAAATCGTCGACCGCTTCGGACCGCTGCCGCCCCCGGCCGTCAACCTGCTGCGCGTCGCCAGGCTCAAGCTCGCGGCGCGCGCCATCGGCGTACGCCGCCTCGATCTCGGGGCGCAGGGCGGCTACGCGCTGTTCGAGGAACAGAACCAGGTGGACCCGAAATCGGTCATACGCCTGGTGCAGCATCCCGACCGCGACTACCGCCTCGAAGGCCCGCTCAAGCTCCGCATCTCGCGCGAGACCGACGACGAAGCCGAGCGCTTCGAGTTCGCCGAGCAGTTCCTCGGGGAGCTGCGCGGCCCCGCCGCCCGCGGCGCCGGCAAGCCGGCCGCCACGCCGCCCCGCAAACCCGCATGACTCACCCGCTATACTTTCGGCCCATGAAGCTGCTTGCCATGTTGCTGGCCCTCGCCGGCGTCGCGTCGCTGACCACCGCGCAGGCGCAGAGCGCGGCGCCGCAGACCGTCTACAACATCGAGGTCATCGTGTTCCGCAACCAGGGCGGCGCCGGCGGCGTCGAGGACTGGAACGCCAGGCCCGTGGCGCGCGGGCCGGAGACGCCCGAATCGCCGTTCGCCGGCCGCTTCGTGCGCTCGGTTCCGTCTTCGCAGTTCCAGCTGAAAACCGTGGCCGCGCGGCTGCAGAACACGACCAACTACCCGCCCATCGCGCATTTCGCCTGGCAGCAGACCGCCAGTTCCTGGGGCTCGCGCGCGGGGTTCACGATCGCCAAGCTCGCCGGCAACGTGCCGGGCCTGTCCGGCACTATCTACCTGGAGCGCGGCACCTACCTGCACCTCGGCATGGCACTCAACTACCAGTCGGCGAACGTGCCGGCCAGTCTCGGCGCCTCGCCGGGCCAGGTGTTCACGATGAGCGAATCGCGGCGAGTGAAGTACGACCAGCTCAACTACTACGACCACCCGGCCTTCGGCGTGATCGCGCTGGTGACCCCGGCGAATCGCTCCACCGGCGGGCGCTGATGGAGATCGGCTCCAGGCCATTCGGCCGCACCGGCTGGAGCGTCTCGGAGATCGGCTTCGGCGCCTGGGCCATCGGCGGCTCCTGGGGCGAAGTGGCCGAGTCCGATGCGCGCGACGCGTTGTTCGCGGCGCTCGAAGCCGGCACCACGTTCATCGACACGGCCGACGTCTACGGCGACGGGCGCTCCGAGCGGATCATCCGCGAGGTGCTGCAGGAATGGCGTGGCCCGCGGCCCATCGTCGCGACCAAGTGCGGACGTCGCCTCGCGCCGCACGTCGCCGGCGGGTACACACGCGCGAACCTCGAAGCGTTCATCGATCGCAGCCGCCGCAACCTGGGCGTGGACACGCTGGATCTCGTGCAGCTCCACTGCCCGCCCACCGAGGTCTACTACCGTCCCGAGGTATTCGACGCGCTCGATGAACTCGTGGCCGCGGGCAGGATCCGCCACTACGGCGTCTCGGTGGAAAAGGTCGAAGAGGCCCTCAAGGCCATCGAATATCCCGGCGTGGTCTCGGTGCAGATCATCTACAACCTCTTCCGGCAGCGCCCGCAGCAGTTGTTCTTCCACGAGGCCCGCGCGCGCCGGGTGGCCGTGATCGCCCGGGTACCGCTCGCCAGCGGCCTGCTCACCGGAAAGCTGAATCGCGAGTCGCGCTTCGCGCCAGACGATCACCGCCATTTCAACCGCCACGGCGAGGCCTTCGACGTGGGTGAGACGTTCTCCGGCGTGCCCTACGAGGCAGCGCTCGAGGCGGTGGACGCGCTGCGCGCGCTGCTCCCGCCGGACACGCCGATGGCTGCCTTCGCGCTGCGCTGGATCCTGATGGCGGACGCCGTCTCGGTCGTCATTCCGGGCGCGAAGAATCGTTCCCAGGCGCGGGCCAATGCGGCCGCGAGCCGGCTGCCGCCGCTGTCGCCGGCAACGATGCAATCATTGCAGAAGCTGTACGAGGAAAGGATCGCGCGCTACGTGCACCACCGCTGGTAGCGGCGGCCCGATTCAACGGAAGTCGGCTTCCTCGGCGACGATGATGCGGTTGCGGCCCTGCTCCTTGGCGCGCGCCACGGCCGTTTCCACCGCGTGCAGGAACTTCTCGGCGTCGTCCTCGGGCCGCGCGGTCTGCACGGCCACGCCGCCGCTCACCGTCACGTATTTCTGCGTGGAGCGCGGATGGTGGATCTGCTGCTCGCGCACGCGGTGCGCCACGGTGGTGGCGTGCTGGATCACGTGATCCGCCGGCGTGCCGTGCATCAGCACGATGACGCTGGCGCCGTCCCAGCGTCCGACCACGTCGGTGCCGCGCCGGAACGAACCCGCGATCGCGCGCGCCACGCGCTTGACCACCGCGTCGCCGCCGGCACGGTCGAAGATCTCGTTGTAGGGACCGAGCTGGTCGATGTCGAACAGCAGCAGCGCGATTTCCGTCTTGTCGCGCTGTGCCAGCGCGAAATCCCGCTTCAGTACGTCCTCGAAATAGAACCGCGAGGCGAGCCCGGTGAGCCGGTCCTCGCGCACCCAGTTGGGCAGGCCGCGGATGCCGGACTCGCTGTTGGCCTTCGGGCGCGTGCCGCCTTCCCGGTGATAGCCGATGAAGTGCGTCACCTGCCCGTTGCCGTCCTTGAGCGGGTGGATCTGCATGTCGTTGACGAACACCGTACCGTCCTTGCGCACGTTGCGCAGCAACGCGCGCGCCGGCTCGAAGTGCCGCAGCGCCTCGCGCAGCGTCGCGAGCTCGGGCTGCTCGCGGTCCGCGCCCTGCAGCATGCGCAGGTTCTTGCCGACCAGCTCGCCGACGTTGTAGCCGGTCAGACGGCAGAACGCCGGATTCACGTAGACCACCTGCTGTTCGCCACGGGCCTCGCAGATCACGACGCCCTCGGGCGCGACGTCGAGCGCGCCGCGCAGGAAATCGCCGTGGAAGCCGTTCTTCACGAGTGCCCCGCCGTCAGGCTGAGCCGGGGTGCGGCGGTGGACTGCGCGAGCAGCTCCTGGCTGGCGCGCCAGGCGTCGCCGGCGAACAGCGCTTCGCGTTCGGGCGCGGCGCGGCCGCGCATGCGCACCAGGCGCAGGTGCGAGCTGGGCTGGACCTCGATGCGCAGCCGGTCGAGTAGTTGGGTGACCGCGGCGCGGTCGTTGCACACCGGCAGCACGTCGCAGCCGGCGGCGAGCGCGGCCGAGGCGCGCGCCACGATGTCGCCGTATTCGGCGGCACCACCCATGGAAAGATCGTCGGTGAACACCGCGCCTGCGAAGCGCAGTTCCTCGCGCAGCGCGTTCTGCACCCAGCAGCGCGACAGGCTCGCGGGCTCCGGCGCGACGGCCGGGAACAGCACGTGCGCCACCATGACGCCGGTCAGTCCGTTGGCGATCAGGCGGCGATATGGCAGCAGGTCGTCCGCCAGCTCGTTCCAGTCGCGCCGGTCCACCGGCAGCGACTTGTGCGAATCGGCGGTCACGGCACCGTGGCCGGGAAAATGCTTGGCGGTGGCGGCCATCCCGGCGTCCTTCATGCCCTGCATGTAGGCGAGCGCGAGCTGCGCGACGGCTTCGGGTTTCGAGTGGAACGCGCGGTCGCCGATGACCTCGCTCACGCCGTAGTCGAGGTCGACGCAGGGCGCAAACGACAGGTCGACGCCGTGGGCGCGCAGTTCCGCGGCCATGAGCCAGCCCATCGAGCGCGCGAGCGTCAGGCCGCTCTTCCGGTCGAGATCGTATTCGTGGCCGATGCGCCGCGGCGGCGGCAGCAGCGAGAACTCGGGACGGAAGCGCTGCACGCGCCCGCCCTCCTGGTCGACGGCGACGATCAGCGCGGGAGTACGCACCGCATGGATGTCGGCCACCAGCCGGCGCAGCTGCTCCGGGGAGGCGTAGTTGCGTGTGAACAGGATCACACTGCCGACCAGCGGATGGCGCAGCACGTCGCGGTCCTCGGGCGTGAGCTCGAGGCCGGCGACATCGACCATCAAAGGGCCCAAGGTCACGTCAGCGT
>DASTHJ010000494.1:0-4101 GCA_035718265.1 Steroidobacteraceae bacterium
AGAGGTGCCCGGCGCGCAGGCGCCGGTCTTCGCCGCGCTTGAGCTTGAGGACGGGGACGGACATGGGCGTATTCTAGCGGCCATGCCGCACGAGCACGCGCCGAAGAACCGCCTGGCGAAGGAGACCAGCCCGTACCTGCAACAGCACGCCGCGAATCCCGTGGACTGGTATCCCTGGGGCGCGGAAGCGCTCGAGCTCGCGAAATCCACCGGCAAGCCCATCCTGCTGTCCGTGGGTTACTCCGCCTGCCACTGGTGTCACGTGATGGCGCACGAGTCCTTCGAGGACCAGGCGACCGCGAAGCTCATGAACGAGCATTTCGTGAACATCAAGGTGGATCGCGAGGAACGGCCGGACATCGACAAGATCTACCAGTTCGCGCACCAGGTGCTCACGCAGCGCGGCGGCGGCTGGCCGCTCACGATGTTCCTGACGCACGACGACCAGAAGCCGTTCTTCGGCGGCACGTATTTCCCGAACACGGCGCGTTACGGCATGCCGGCGTTCGCCACCATCCTCGAGCGCGTGGCCGAGTACTACCGCGAGCAGCTGCCGGAGCTGCGCGCGCAGAACGACACGCTGATGGACGTGTACGGGGATCTCACGCCCGCGCCGGCCGACGCGACGACGGCGCTCGATGCGACGCCGCTCGAACGCGCGCGCGAGCAGCTGGCCGCGACGTTCGACAAGCGGCACGGCGGCTTCGGCGGAGCGCCCAAGTTCCCGCATCCCGGCTCCATCGACCGGCTCATGCGCCACTGGCATTCCACCGCCGCGACGCAGGCGCCGGACCTGCACGCGCTCTACATGGCGACGCTGACGCTGACGCGCATGGCCGAGGGCGGCTTGTACGACCAGCTCGGCGGCGGCTTCGCGCGCTATTCCGTCGACCAGTTCTGGATGATCCCGCACTTCGAGAAGATGCTGTACGACAACGGCGCGCTGCTCGCGAGCTACGCGCAGGCCGCGCTGGCGACCGGCGACGAGCTGTTCCGACGAGTTGCGCGGGAAACCGGCGAGTGGCTGCTGCGCGAGATGCGCGACGAGAGCGGTGGCTTCCACTCCGCGTATGACGCGGACTCGGAAGGCCACGAGGGGAAGTTCTACGTGTGGACTCCGGAGCAGGTGAAGTCCGCGCTGGCGCCGCTCGAATGGCAGGTCTTCAGCCGCCGCTTCGGCCTCGACCAGGAGGCGAATTTCGAAGGCGCGTGGCACCTGCACGTGTTCGTGTCGTTCGAGCAGATCGGCAAGGAGCTGCAGCTCGCTGCCGACGAAGTGCGCAAGCACGTCGATGCGGCCCGCGCCAAACTACTGGCGATCCGCAGCAAGCGCGTCTGGCCCGGGCTCGACGACAAGATCCTGACCAGCTGGAATGCGCTGGCCATCCGCGGCCTGGCGATTGCCGCGCGTGCGCTCGGCGAGCGCGGCTTCGCGGACGCGGCGGACGGCGCCCTGGGGTTCCTGCGCAGCAACCTGTGGCGCGACGGCCGGCTGCTCGCGACCCACAAGGACGGCGTCTCGCACCTGAACGCCTACCTCGACGACTACGCCTATCTCGCCGACGCGCTGCTCGAGATGCTGCAGCTGCGCTGGAGGAACGAGGACGCGACGTGGCTGCGGCAGCTGCTCGATGCGATGCTGGCGCATTTCGAGGATGCGCGGCTCGGCGGATTCTTCTTCACGTCCGACGACCACGAGACGCTGATCCACCGCAGCAAGAGCTTCAGCGACGACGCCATCCCCGCCGGCAACGGCATCGCGGCGCGCGCGCTGATCCGCGCCGGGTACCTGCTGGGTGAGACGCGGTATCTCCAAGCCGCCGAGCGTACGCTGCGCGCCGCGTGGCTCGCGATCAACCGCTATCCGCACGGCCACATGAGCCTGCTCGAAGCGCTGGACGAATATCGCTCGCCACCGGAGATCGTGATCATCCGCGGGGTCGCCGGCGAGGGTGAAACCTGGCAGCACGAGCTCGGCAAGCTGTATGCGCCGCATCGGCTGGTGTTTTCGATTCCGGCGGATCTGGCGGGACTGGACGCCGCCATCGCGGACAAGAAGCCCGGCGCGACTACGCGCGCCTACGCTTGCCGCGGGCCGGTCTGCTCCGCCCCGCAGGAGTCGCTCGCGGACCTCGTGCGCCTGTCGACGTCACGCCTCGAGCCCTGACTCCCGGCAGTTTCGCCTTCTTCTGCGGTTTGCGCGCCTGGGATGCCAGCGCGACGGCCACTGCCTTGTGTCCCCAGGACACCAGCATCTCACCATCTTCGATGATGTCCGCAGGCACCTGGTGGTAGCCCGTCGGCCCCAGCGGCCGGTCCGCCGGTGGCATGAAGCGCGGCATGCGGCGCGCCTGGTATTCGGCGTAGTTCGATGTGTCGGTCTTGAAGAACAGCGTGTCGTCGTCGATCAGCCCGAAGAACAGGCCACCGCAGTACAGGCCCACGCCGCCGAACATGCGGCGCGTGCTCACGCGCCCGAGTCCCTCGAGCTGTTCGAGGACGAAAGCGAGGTATTGCTCCTGCACGGCCATGCCGGGAGCCTGTCGAACTAGGCGGGCGTGCGCAAGGCCCCGAGGTGCGCCAGCTCCGTGCGCAGTGCGCGCATCAGGGGTCCCGCCGCGATGGGATCGTAGGCGGGCGACTTGCCCCAGTCATACATCCAGGGGTGCGCCGTGCGCATCTCCTCGGGCTCATTGCGATAGCGCGGAATGGTGTGCGCGTGCAGCGCCGGTTCCACGTTGCCGAAAATCGCGTAGTTCACGCGGACCGGCGCCATGGTGCGCACCAGCGCATCGCCGAGCCGCGACATGTCGAGCAGGAATTGCGAGCGCCGCTCGGGCGTGAGCGCGTTCAGGTCGGGAACTACCGGATCCGGCAGCAGCAGCAGGTAGCCCTCGACGAACTGCTGATGACCGAACACCGCCCAACCGGAGGCGCAGCGGCCGATCACGGAATTGTCGCGCCCGGCGCGCGCGTCGTTCACGCGCCGGTGGATCGCGGTCTGGACGGGCAAGGGATTCTCGTCGGCTGGTTGTGATTCCATATAGGTGTCGCGAGCGCCGGGTTTCTCTCACGTGCGCGCCAAGAATGATCCGGCCCGTAGTGGCTACCCCGGGAAGCGAGGCGTCAGCCGTTCCAGGTGCGGACGCGGCCGGTGTCGAGGTGCACGAAATCGGAGCGGCGGTAGTGACCGACGCCGCCCCGGGCTGCAGAGATCGCGAGGTCGCGCAGGTCGGCGCAGGGACACTGGTGCAGGCGCACATCGATCGCCCGACCTTCCATGTGCAGCGAATGCTTCGCGACGCCACTGCCGGGGCGCGCCGCCATCTTTGCGTTGCTCTCCGGCGAGCGGTACCCCGAGATGATTTCGTAGTACGGCGGGCAGCCTGCCGCCACCGCCAGGTCGTACAGCTGGTCGTAGAGCGCGAGGTCGATGTCGTGCGCCGTATCGTTGCGGTGGTCGCGCATGACGTGGCGCAGTGCCGCGATGGCCGGGTCCTGGTACTCCTCGCCCCGCCGGTACATCACGCTCGCCGTCTCACCGGTGTGCGTATTGTGCAGTTCCAGGTGACGCTCGAGCGGCACGGAGCCCCTGGCGTCGGGCTCGTCCGCGGCGACGGCAAGACGCGCGTACAGCACGCCGCCGGCGGCGACCACGGTCTGGAGGAGATTTCGGCGCGTGAACGACGGCATATGGGCTGGTTTGAGCGCTTCCGGAGCCTGCAGGTTCCTTGCGTGCGGCGCCGCGACCGGTTTCGCTAAAACGGCATCGGCACGACGGAACCCGCGTCACCGGGCCGGCGATTCACCGAAACCACGGTGGCCTTGGGGAAGAAGTTGAATTCGGAGGCGCTCGCCCAGGTGTAGGCGCCCATGGCGCGGCCGACGATCAGGTCGCCCGCCTTGAGCAGCGGCAGCATGAGGTTCTCGGCGATCACGTCGATGCTGTCGCAGGTGGGTCCGGCCAGCACCGACGGAAACTTCTCGCCGCCCTCCTTCAGCGATTCCACCGGGTACTTGGCGTGATCGAAGAGCTGGCCGCTGTACGAGCCGTACAGCCCGTCGTCGAGGTAGTACCACCAGTGCCCTTCGCGGCGCGCG